>CALCGQ010000350.1 GCA_937901015.1 uncultured Bacteroidota bacterium
ATTTGGTTATGATGTAAAGGCAGAACTAAGATGGTCCATTCCGTATCTTACGGATGATCAAGTTATTGGAATGTATTTTGATGGAGGTGTTCAGTTAAATCATACAATTGCATATCAAACTGTAGATAACAAAGAGCAGTTTTTTACCTCTACAAAAGGTTATGCTCAGCAAAACCATTACAGTATTGTTGGTTTAACACTTAGGCCTAAATTTAATTTTTTTCATGGTATACAGTTAGGGTTTAATCATCTCACATTTCAGGATACTGTGCTATCTCTTAACCCTGATTTCGCATATGAGGACACTGACTATAATTATTTTTCATTAGCTTATGCTTTTAAACTCGACTTTAGAGATTACAAACCATATCCCCTTAAAGGTTATTATTTTGATGTTAGCTTAGGTAAAATGGGCTTTGGATTTTTTAATAAAGATGTCAATAGAATATCTGCAAATGCAAGTTTTGATCAGTATATTAAACTTTACCATCGTTGGTTTTTTGCATACAATGTTGCAGGACAAATCTCCAATAATAATCAACAATTACCCTATTTCATTAAGTCAGGATTGGGGTATCACCCAAATAATATCCGGGGATATGAACTTTATGTTGTGGATGGTCAGCAGATAGCAATATTCAAATCAAATGTGAAATTTGAAATCCTACCACGTACGACATTTCAAATAAACTGGATTAAATCAACTAAGTTTCGCAAGTCTTTCATAGCCCTATATGCAAACTTGTTTTTCGATATGTCTTATGTAAGTGATGTTTATACAGAGGAGTTGAACCCAATGGCAAACCAGTTACTATATGCTACTGGTGTTGGTATTGACATTATTACCTATTATGATCTGGTGTTGAGACTGGAATATTCAATTAATAAACAGGGTTATACTGGTTTCTTTATTAACTTTGTATCACCAATATAGTTCTCCTTTAATACTCCTAAAAACTACTTGTGTTTTTCTATCCTTAGTTAAAAAAAGTTAATGGCCCTGAATCAAATAATTTTTATGCGTTTTTAGGTTACATTTGCCAAAAAAGTGCTATTACATGAAGGTTGCATTATTCGGGAAGGCCTATTCTGATAATCAGAAAGTTTACCTTCAATTACTTATCGATGAGCTCACCAAAAGGGATGCAGAGATATGTATTTATGAGCCATATTATAAAACAATTGTTCATGAAATAGTTTTTGGAAGAAATATCACCTTTTTTAATCATAACAGAGATATTAAGAAAAGTGTAGATGTGTTATTCTCAGTGGGAGGTGATGGTACAATGCTTGATACAGTTCCTTTGGTAAGAAATTCTGGGATACCAATCTTAGGGATAAACCTTGGAAGATTGGGGTTTTTATCAAGTATTTCGAAATATGAGATTAAAAATGCGATTGACTGTTTGTTTACCGGTGACTACTATATTGATAAAAGAGCGTTACTCCAGTTAAGTCAACCAAAAAAATTGTTTGGTGAAGTGAACTATGCTTTGAATGATTTAACCATTTATAGAAATAACGCTGCAGCACTTGTAACAGTTCATGTTTACGTTGATGATAAGTTTCTTAATTCATATTGGGGAGATGGTTTAATTGTATCAACACCAACTGGGTCTACAGCTTATTCAATGAGTGTGGGTGGCCCAATTGTTACTCCTGGGTCTAAGAATTTCATTATTGCACCAATTGCTTCTCATAATTTAACAGTTAGACCAATTGTACTTCAGGATTCCAGTGTTATAAAGATAAAGATTCAGGGACGTGAGGAGAAATATGTAATGACACTTGATTCTCGTGTATCAGCTATTGGTAAGGAGGATGAGATAATAATTAAGCGGTGTAGTTTTACAGTCAATCTAATACAAATGAATAATAAGAATTTCTATACCACCATACGTGATAAACTCAACTGGGGTGTAGATAAAAGGAATTAGTAAATCTGTATAATATTTATTTAAATAATTAGTTTGTTATGTGTTGATTTATACACAATTCTATGTCAAGCATAACTAAAAAAATGATATTTTTGCCGCTCGAAATTAAAATGATAAAATTTAATCTGAAATATAAGTTCCACAAAGGTTTAGTTAGCTTATTTCTATTAAGCTTAACATCATTGTTACCCATTGGATTATCAGGACAAACCCTTGAACTAGGTGGTTTTGTTGGGACTTCATATTATCTTGGTGAATTAAATCCGGGATTACCTTTCAATCAAACTCAACTTGCATATGGTGCATTAGCAAGGTACAATTTGAATCCCAGATGGGCCATTAAATTTAATTATTATAGAGGAAAAGTACAAGGTAGCGATGCCACTGGTGCTTCTGTTAAGGATCGTGAATTGGATTTTACATCCAATATTAATGATTTTTCACTGGTTGCAGAATTTAATTTTTGGGAATATTTTACAGGAAGTAAAAAAAGCTTCTTCACACCGTTTTTATTTGGTGGAGCTTCATTTTTTACCTTTAAACCAACATCGTTAAGTGGCGTTGACTTACAACCTTTAGGTACCGAAGGGCAAAATATTGGCTTTGCGGGACGTAGTCCCTATAAGCAGTATAGTTTTGCCATGACATTTGGATTTGGAATTAAGTATAGTTTGTCGAAGAGAATTGGCCTTGCATTTGAATGTGGAATGCGCAAAACTCTAACAGATTATATTGATGATATAAGCACAACTTATTATCTTAGGGGCGAAAATATTAATCCTGGTGTTCCTGCTGAAATTCTAAGTGACCCTACTATGAGTCATGATGAATACATGCAAAGGGGCAATGATCAAACAAACGATTGGTACAATTACACAGGTGTAAGTATCACCTATAAGTTTGATCTTCGAAGTAAGAAAAGATGTAATAGTGTTAGTTGGAAATAATTTCCATTGGAATTGATGAAAAGCTGTAAAGATAAAATAGATATTAAGAAATTGCCTGAGCATATTGCCATTATTATGGATGGTAATGGAAGATGGGCTCTGAAACATGGTCTCGATCGTGTTAATGGTCATCATGAAGGTGTTGATTCCGTTCGAGAGGTTGCGGAAGCTGCCGCTGAGATTGGGATTAAGTATTTAACTCTTTATACATTTTCTACAGAAAATTGGAATCGTCCAAAGGATGAGGTAGATGCATTAATGTCACTTTTCGTTGAAACCATAGTTAAGGAACTTGATACTTTGAATAAGAATAATATTCGCCTTAATGCCATTGGTGAATTGGAGAGTCTTCCTGGTGAGAATTATCAGAAGTTGATGGAAACAATGGACAAAACTTCCGGTAATGACAGAATGGTTATGACTCTGGCGTTAAGTTATAGCTCAAGATGGGAAATTGTTAATGCCGTTAAGAGAATTGGAAAAGACATTGAGTCGGGTAAACTAGTAAGTGATGATATATGTGAAGATAATTTCACTAAATATTTAACTACGTCTCAAATGCCAGACCCGGAATTATTGATCAGAACGAGCGGTGAATTAAGAATAAGCAACTATTTGTTATGGCAAATTGCGTATTCAGAATTATATTTTACAAACGTGCTGTGGCCTGATTTCCGTGAAGAAGATTTATACAAGGCTATTCTTGAATATCAAGATAGAGAGAGAAGGTTTGGAATGACTAGTGAACAATTATTAAGCTGATTATTTGTATGTTAAAAGCTGTAGGAAAGATATTGAATAGGATTACTATTATAACAAGCTTGTTATTGTTTGCTGTGGTTTCCAATGCACAAATTAGTATTGGAAATGATTTATCAAGAATTAGTTATGATTCTCCAACGGATTATATAATTGGCGGTATTGAGGTTGAGGGAGTTGAGTATCTTGATGAAAACGTAATTGTAATGCTTTCTGATCTGGAAGTAGGAGAGCGTATTAAGGTTCCCGGTGATGATATTACCAGTGCAATACGACGTTTGTGGGAACAGGGATTATTTGATAATATCAGTATTGTTGCAACCGATATAAAGGCCAATAAGATTTTCCTAAAGATCGTTATGCATGAGAGACCACGATTAAGTAAATTCTCTTTTGAAGGTATTAGAAAAACTGAAGCTGACGATATTCGTGAGAAGATTAACTTAAGTCGTGGAGATGTAGTAACTGAGCATCTTCTTATTAGAACTAAAAATATTATCAGGGATTTCTACTCAGGAAAAGGATTCTTAAATAGTGAAGTTATTATTACCGAAAAACCTGATAAGAGGAATCTAAACTTTGTTGATTTATCAATTAATATCAAGAAGAATCGTAAGGTTAAGATTAGTGTAATTAATATCTATGGAGCCGATGATATTTCAGCTGATGCTATCAGGTCGAGTATGAAGGAAACCAAAGCCCGTGGATCATTTACACCAATAAAAAACCTTGGGCCTTTTGTTGTTGATGTAGTATCTCACGCAGTAACACTTAAGTTTCCTGATCTTCGTGATGATTTTATCAAATATTATAAAAATAACTTTAGGGTAAATATCTTTAAAGGGTCGAAGTATATTAAGTCGAACTATAAAGAAGACCTTTCGAATATCATATCAAAATACAATAAGAAGGGTTATAGAGATGCTCATATTGTAGCTGATTCTGTATATAAAATTGATAATGAGAATTTAGCAATTGATATTTGGATAGATGAAGGAAATAAATACTATTTCAGAAATATTAACTGGGTTGGAAACAAGGTATATAGTTCATTGTTCCTAAGTTCAGTGCTTGGAATATTACCTGGTGATGTATACAATCTAGAACTTCTAGAAACTAACCTTCAGTATAACCCTGCCGGGTTTGATGTTAGTTCTCTATATATGAATAATGGTTACTTGTTCTTTAATGCTACACCTGTTGAAACATATGTTGGCAATGATAGTATTGATCTTGAAATCAGGATTTTTGAAGGAAAGCAAGCAAGGATAAAAAATGTAACTGTAAAAGGAAATACTAAAACCAATGATCACGTTGTAATTCGTGAGTTAAGAACTCGTCCGGGACAGTTGTTTAGTCGAGAAGATGTAATTAGAACCACACGAGAGCTTGCCAACTTACGATATTTTAATGCAGAAACTATCACCCCAAATATTAATCCTGACCCGCTTGATGGAACTGTTGATATTGAGTACCAGGTTGAAGAAACTTCTGCCGACCAGATTGAATTATCAGGTGGTTGGGGCTATGGACGAATCATTGGTACACTAGGACTTAGTTTCAATAACTTTTCAATAAAAAACTTCTTTAAAGGTGATGCATGGAAACCAATTCCTTCAGGTGATGGACAAAAACTATCCCTGAGATTCCAAACCTATGGTAAGGATTATTTAAGCTGGAGTGTTTCTTTCACAGAACCATGGTTAGGTGGTAGAAAGCCTAATGCACTTACCGTATCGTACTACCATTCAATATATTCCAATGGATTACCAAGTTATGATACATTGCGATCATCGTTTGTAATTGATGGAATTAGTGTGGGTATTGGTAAAAGGTTGACGTGGCCCGATGACTTCTTTACTCTATATCAGGGAGTAAACTTGCAGCTATATAAGCTTCAGAATTATGCTACCATTTTCTATATTGGTGATGGAAATGGAACTTATAATAACTTCAATTATGAGGTAATTTTAGGAAGAAGCTCAATTGACCAACCAATATATCCACGTAGAGGATCAGATATATCGTTAGGGTTGGAGTTAACACCGCCATACTCATTGTTTAGTCCAGAAAAAGACTACTCAGAGATTGGTGATACTGAAAAATATAAATGGATTGAATATCATAAATGGAAATTTAAGGCCTATTGGTATTTCGAATTAATGGAGAAACTTGTACTTGCAACGAAATTCCGCTTCGGTTACTTGGGATATTATAATAGTGATCTTGGTGTAACACCATTTGAAAGATTCTATCTTGGAGGAGACGGTCTGTCTGGAACAAATAATTTTGATGGACGTGAAATCATAGCTATGAGAGGATATACCAATGAGTCCATAACACCATTCTTCTATCAAAACAGAAATATTGGTGGTACAGTATTTACAAAGTATACTTTGGAGTTGAGGTACCCATTATCATTGAATCCAAGTTCTACAATCTATGCATTGGGATTTGTTGAAGCTGGTAACTCTTGGCTAGGTTCATTGGGATTTGATCCATTTGATATGAAACGATCAGCAGGACTAGGAGTTAGAGTATTCCTACCTATGTTTGGTATGCTTGGACTTGATTGGGCTTATGGTTTTGATCCTATTTATGGAATACCATCAGCAAATGGAAGTCACTTCCACTTCTCACTGAATCAATCTTTGGATTAATTTTGGCAATGTTTTTGCTTAACATAGATTAAACAAAATCTAAACACATGAAAAATACAATTTTTAGTTCCGTTTTTGCACTGCTAGTTGCAGGGTTTATGTTTACCAGTATTTCAGCAACAGGGCAACAACAAAAGTATGCATATGTTGATACACAGTATATACTAGATAATATTCCTGAATTTCAGGATGCTCAAGATGAACTTGATGAATTCTCTTCTAAATGGCAAAAAGAAATCGAAGATATCTACTCTCTTGTGGGCGAAATGTATCAGAAGTATCAGGCTGAATCGGTCTTACTACCCGAAGATGTAAAGCGCAAACGTGAAGAGGAGATCGTAAATAAAGAAAAAGAAGTTAAGGAACTTCAAAGGACATATTTTGGATCAGAAGGTGAACTTTATAAAAAGCGTCAGGAGCTTATACAGCCAATTCAAGAGAAAGTATATAATGCCATCGAAAGTATTGCTGCTACAAATAATTATTCCTTCGTTTTTGACAAAGCCGGTGGTATGACATTACTGTATGGAAATCCAAAATATGACATCAGTGATGATGTACTTGATGAAGTAGGTAATGTAATGCAAACAGTTAAGCGCGATAGCAGAAACCGTGATTCTAATTAATCACTTGATCTGTTCTAACATTCCTAGTATCAACTATTTCTACCGCAGGGAAGTTTCCAATTGTTAATTATTCTTAATATTCTAATACATACAAATTAATTGTGTGAATGTGAATGATTTTTGCTTAAGTTTGCAACCCTTAATTGGAATATTTATAACCACATTATTGAATAAAATATGAAATCATTAAAAAAAGTAATTGCATTATTATCTCTTGTTCTTCTTATCTCAAGCGTAGGGTTTGCTCAAACAGGTGCTAAATTTGGATATATCGATTCTAATGAGATATTAACATTAATGCCAGAAACAGATTCTCTACAACAAGAATTAAAGGCTTATGCTGATTATCTTGATGAGCAAATGTCAACAATGGCTATGGAGTATCAATCAAAAGTAACTACATACCAGGATAATTACAACACTATGTCTGATTTGATTAGACAAACTAAAGAGAAAGAAATTACTGATCTACAAGCTAGAATTCAAGCTTTTCAGCAATCAGCTGATCAGGATTTAGGTGCTAAACAAGCTGAACTTTTTAATCCACTGATTGAAAAAGTAAAAGTTGCAATTACTGAAGTAGCTCGTGAAAATAACTACAACTATATATTTGATGTAGGAACTGGAGCACTTGTATTTTATGAAACTGGCGATAACGTTCTTCCACTTGTGAAAACTAAGCTTGGTATTCAATAGAAAGCAATAATATATATAAAGGACCCCGACTGGTTATCCAATCGGGGTTTTTTTATTTTTGGGAATTATTAAGTCCTTCAGATTAATTAAATTTGTCAGTTATATATATTGAATATGAGTATTAAAGTCAATACTAAAAAGCCGCCAAAACTTGATATTGAGAAAGTAATTGCTGAGAAAAATCCTACGCTAAAAAAAATGCTTCCGGGTTTTGTTATTAATTTCATGAAACGGATATTACATCAGGATAAGCTTAATCATTATATGAAGAAACATAATGATAGCATGGGCATAGATTTTCTTGATGGGATGCTTACCGAAATGAATACCTCACTTGACATTAGAGGTCTTGAAAACTTACCAAAGGAGGGGAAATGTGTAGTTGCTTCCAATCATCCTTTAGGAGGATTAGATGGCATTGCGCTTATGGTTGCAGTTGCTAAGGTACGCCGAGATATACTCTTTCCTGTGAACGATATTCTGATGAATATTGACAACCTTAAACCATTGTTTACCCCAATTAATAAGCATGGTGGAAGCGCAAAGAATATTGAAGTAGTTAATGAAACCTTTGCATCAGACCATATTGTCTGTTATTTTCCATTTGGACTTGTTTCTAGAAAGAGAAAGGGGAAAATTGAGGATTTATTTTGGAGGCCAACGTTTATTCGTAAGTCAATAGAGTACAAAAGAGATATTATTCCTACTCATATTGATGGAAGAAATTCTAACTTCTTTTATAATCTGTCAAACTTCCGTAAAGCCCTTGGAATTAAGGCAAATCTGGAAATGTTTTTCCTTGCTGATGAATTGTTTAAACAGGAAAATGCAACTTTAAAGATAACCTTCGGTCCTGCAATATCGTATAAGATATTTGATGATAGATTCACAAAACGTGAATGGGCAGAGTTAATAAGGCGATATTCATACAAAGTTGGTCAGGGCCACACTGAACCATTTACTATACCTGAAAAGATGTAGCAGTAAATTGTAGTTTAAGCTTATGGCTCATTTAGTATATTTGTAGTAGTAAATAATAGATGCAATGAAAACAATTATTCCGGCAGTTGATAAAAGGCTTCTTGAAAAAGAACTTAATAAGGATACCTTTTTGAGAAATACCAATAATGGTAATAATGAAATATATATTGTAACTGATAGTGATTCACCATCTGTTATAAGAGAGATTGGACGATTAAGAGAAGTTACTTTTCGGGATGCGGGTGGCGGTACAGGTAAAGATATTGATCTTGATTCTTATGATCTGGGAGAACATGCATTTAAGCAATTGGTTCTTTGGGATCCGGAAGAAAAAGAAGTTATTGGAGGATATCGTTATATTCATTGTAAAAATCTTGAAGTGACCAGTAAAGGCGAAGTTAGTTCTCCTACAGCAAGATTATTTACATATTCCGATAAGTTTATTAAAGAGTTTTTTCCAAATACAATTGAGCTTGGCAGATCCTTTGTACAACCAATGTATCAACCAACCTTTAACTTAAGAAGAGGAATGTATGCTCTCGATAACTTATGGGATGGGCTGGGCGCAGTTCTTGTAGATAATAAGGATATTAAGTATATGTTTGGAAAGGTAACCATGTATACTCATTTTGATAAATTAGCACGTGATTTAATACTTTTCTTCTTGCAAAAGTATTTTCCGGATCCAGATAATTTGATTTATCCCATTAAGCCATTAATTCTTGAAACCTCAGATAAGGTATTGGATAGCATATTTGCTGGATGTAATTATGATGAGGATTACAAAACACTCATACAAAAAGTCCGTAAACTAGGCGAGAATGTACCTCCATTGGTTAATGCATACATGAACCTAAGTTCTACAATGAAAACCTTTGGTACCGCAGTTAATGAACACTTTGGAGAGGTTGAAGAAACAGGAATATTAGTAACAGTTAACGATATTTTCCCAGTAAAAAAAGACCGTCATTTAACGACTTATCAAAAGTCAAATTAATATAAAACACTATGAAGATTAACCAAGCTGAGTTTGTTACCAGTTCATCAGATGCAGATCAATGTCCTGATCCTGATAAACCAGAATATGCATTTATAGGTAGATCAAATGTTGGTAAATCTTCATTAATCAATATGCTAACCGAAAGGAACAAGCTTGCTAAAATATCTTCCACACCAGGTAAAACAATGTTGATTAACCATTTTATTATAAATAAGGAATGGTACCTTGTTGACTTACCGGGATATGGATTTGCAAAGAGATCAAAATCTGAACGAGCGAAATGGGAGACGATGATTAAGAAGTATATACTTAATCGTACAAGTATGATGACTTTGTTCTTGCTTATTGACTCAAGAATACCTCCACAACAGATTGATTTGGATTTTATTGAGTGGCTGGGAGAATCAGATATCCCGTTTGTTATAACCTTTACAAAAACGGATAAGCTTAAACCAGTCAAGGTTAAAACCAATATCGCTAATTATAAGAAGAAATTATTGCAGAGTTGGGATGAAATTCCTAATGTTTTAGTTACATCATCCTCAAGTAATGCAGGACGTGAAGACGTCCTTGCATATATTGAGAATACTAATAAGGTTTTTGAATAATATTGCTTTTCCTATATAATTTCAAATAGGATTTGATTCTTTCTTACAATATCACCAACTTTTACATGAAGCTTAACTTCACCGTCCAATGGTGAAATTACGCTATTCATCATTTTCATAGCTTCAAGGATCAGTACAATTTCACCTTCCTTAACTTTCTTTTTGTTCTTGATGTATATTTCATCAATTGTACCAGGAATAAAAGCTTTGATTTTGCTAGGATCATACTCTTCATATTTCGGGCGATTCTTATATCGCTCAGTAAGTAGAGTTTTATACTTTACACCATCAATGACTAATGAGCTAAACCTTTGTTTTTTTTCTTCGTTTGCCATGATAATCGTATTTTAAAATGGTGGAATTCCGTGTTTCTTCTTTGGAAGCTGGACAATCTTATCCTTTGAAATATCAAGAGCATGAATTAGCATCTTGCGTGTTTCATTGGGTTCGATAACAGCGTCAACATATCCGTAAGCAGCAGCAACATAAGGGTTTGCAAATTTTGCTTTGTATTCAGCAACCTTTTCTTTACGCATTTCTTCAGGATTGTCAGCAGTCATTATCTCTTTTCTAAAAATAATGTTTGATGCTCCTTCAGGACCCATAACTGCTATTTCTGCAGTAGGCCAAGCAAATACAAAGTCTGCACGGAGGTGATGTGAACACATTGCGATATATCCACCACCATATGCTTTACGTGTAATCAATGTGATTTTTGGCACAGTAGCTTCTGAATAGGCATAAAGTAATTTGGCACCATGACGAATAACTCCGGCATGTTCTTGATCTACTCCTGGTAAATAACCTGGTAGGTCAACTAATGTTACCAGTGGAATATTAAATGAGTCACAGTAACGTATAAAACGTGCTGCTTTATCAGATGAGTCAACGTCAAGTACACCAGCTAGGTAAAGCGGCTGATTTGCTACAATACCAACTGTTTCTCCATTTATACGAGCAAATCCGATTACTATATTTCTAGCAAAAAGCTCTTGTATTTCAAAGAATTCTGAATCATCAGCAATAGCTTTAATCAGATCTCTAACATCGTAAGGTTGTTTTGCATCTGATGGCATTACATTATCAATTTTGAAACGCCTTGTTTTTGGAGATTTCTTTGGGAAATTCTTAGCCTTTTTGATATTATTCCATGGAATATAACTTACCAACTGTTTGATCTGGCTAAAACACTCTTCTTCACTTTCAGCATAGAAATGAGCATTTCCTGTTTCCTCACAATGAACTCTGGCACCACCAAGAGCTTCCATTGAAATTTCTTCACCCAATACTGTTTTAATAACTTCAGGGCCAGTAATGAACATCTTAGTGATTTTCTCAACTGTAAATACGAAGTCGGTAAGGGCAGGAGAATATACAGCACCACCGGCACAAGGACCTAGGATTACAGATATTTGTGGAATAACACCAGAAGCTAGAGTGTTTCTGAAAAAGATTTCACCATATCCTGCCAGTGAATTTACACCTTCCTGAATACGTGCACCACCTGAGTCATTGATACCAATCAATGGCACTTTCAACTTCAAAGCGTGGTCCATAATTTTGGTAATCTTCTTAGCATGCATCCATCCTAGAGATCCTCCAGCAACAGTAAAGTCTTGTGCATAAATGCACACAGGGTTTCCGCTAATAGTACCTGTACCCGTAATTACTCCATCACCGGGAAGGTACTTTTTATTCATATCAAAATCTTTTGCAGCATGCTCAACAAATAAATCATATTCATGAAAAGACTTTGGATCAAGCAGTGCAATAATTCTTTCACGTGCTGTTAGTTTACCAATTGCTTTTTGTTTTTCAATTGCCTTATCTCCACCACCTTTTAAAGCGGTGCGCATACGTTTTTTTAAATCTATCGATTTTTCTTTGATGCCCATATTATATAGTTTTGGGTGAACAAAAAAAGAGATAAGTTTTAGCCTAACGACTTTTTCCTTTACTGAAAAACCTATCTCTGCGGTTGCAAAAGTATATCAAAATCATATAAAAGCAAGTTTTTTTCTTTTATATAATGTAAAATATATGTTTAACTTTGTGAAGATCAATTGCTAGTACACTATGAATATTGAAGATATACGACTCTATTGCATAAATAAGAAAGGTGTAACTGAGAGTTTCCCGTTTGATGATACTACTCTGGTTTTTAAGGTTATGAATAAGATGTTTGCTTTACTTAATTTGAAAAGTAATCATAGCATCAATTTGAAATGTGATCCTGATAAAGCCATTGTATTACGAGAACATTACACTTCTGTAATGCCAGGATATCACATGAATAAAAAACTATGGAATACTGTGTTATTGGATGATAGTATTCCAGATAGTTTAATAAAAGAATGGATTGATGATTCCTATGATTTGATTGTAACTGGACTGCCAAAAAAGGTTCGTGAGGAGATGAATAAGAAAACATGATTTTACTAAAGCCATATTTTTAGAAAGAAGGTAGGAGTTATTGGTAGAGCTTCTGAAACAATGTTGATTCCAGTTGTTTGACTCCTAGGTATTTTCTCAAAACTCTCGTATTTTAGGTTTTTGGTGTTTAGTACATTTAAAACAGAAATCCCTGTTTCTCCTTTTAACTTTCTATCTAGGAACTTGTATATAATTGAAATATCTAATCGGCTATATGGCTGAAAGACATTTTGTTTGAATGACATGTTATTTTCGTAAGGAAAGCCAGAACCATATATATATGTGGATGAACAAAATATTGGGTCGAAATTTAACATCGTCGCTAATTTTAACTCATGACGCTGGTCCTGAGGTGCTGGTCTTATATTGTATAAGTTTTGGTATTGGAAACTTTCTGTGGTTTTTCCTAATGAGTATGCTATCCATGCAGAGTGTTTATGGAAATCCTTTTTGATAAGGACGTCTATTCCAAACCCTGTAGCTGTTCCGTAGAAAATGTCCTGGATATTATAATTAACAAGGTTATAAAATCGGGTTAATCCATCAATACTCTTATAGTATCCTTCTAAGCTAATCAATAAGTCGTTTTTAAAGTATTTTGTTCCCAGAACAAAATGATTTGAATGTAGCACCGGTATTTCATTTCCATCGGCAATGGTCCAGAAATACTTGTAATTTCCAAAATCATCATATATTGTACTCAGTGAAATAAACTGATTATAAACCCCAATGGCTGAATTGATTTTCCAATGATCACCAATTCTAAAAACTGCTGAAAACCTTGGCTCCAGATAAGTATTATTGATATTAAATGAATGAATTGCTCTTAACCCTACCTTGACATGAAATCGCTGATTTACAGATAATTCATCCTGAACGAAAAAACTAAACCTATTTGCGGAAGTGAAATAGTATGATGTTTTTGTACTGAAGGAATATTCATCAAGCATAACCATGTTGTGAATAAAATTAATTCCAGTTTTAATATTGTGTTTCCTATTGGGAGTAATACTATTGGAAAACTTAATGGAATATTCCTCCAATTGATTATTACTTTTATCGTCAGCCTTATATTCTATATTGGCTGCCATCGGGAATTTTATTTTAAAATCATCTTTGTATTCTGAAGACAATGATGAGTAACTAAATAATATATCACTGCTTGAACCATTACTCCAATTATGGCTATAGTAAGTTGAGCCTCCCACTTGTAAATTGTTTTCTGAGGTTTTTTTTTCAATTATTCTATTTATTACAGGCTCATTTATGTGATAGTTAAACTTATCCTCTCCAGCATGGAGACTCACAAAAAATATATCATTATTTTTAAAGGTTTTTGAATACTTTAAGTTTGCATCCCTGAAAAGGTAGTCTGGAATAATGCTAATGGTATTTGATGAGTCTGCTATACTAGTTTTGCTAAACAATCCGGTCATATCCGAAGGGTTGTAAAGATTGTAATAGGTATGTCGAAAAGCTAGAATTAGAGAACTAGATTTTGATAATGGAATATCAGCAAAACCATTCAAAGTCATATTATTAATATTGAAAACGAACGAGGGTTTCTTTGTGTTTCCATTTTTACCGATGATATTTACAATACCACCAACTCTCCCTCCAAACCTCGCATCATAACCGCCTTTGTATATCTCAACATCCTTAGCCATAAGCGGATTAAAAGAGCTTATATTGTCATTAAAGTTTTTTAAACCAAATACAGTAAAACCATCGAACTTCACTTCACTTTGCCCGGCATATCCACCCCATATGATTAATTCACTTGTTTGCTCACCAGAAGCTAGTATCCCTGGCATTAATCTGATTAAGTTGAATATGGAGTTGTCACCATATCCGGGTAGAAAATGTGAGATCTTGTGATTTAGCTTGATTAAACCTGGTTGCCCACCGAACTGATATGATTTTTCAATTATCTTATCACAAATTATTATTTCAGTTAACCCAATTGATGATGGAGTTAGTTCAAAGCTTAGGTTCTGTGATATTTGAACAATTGTATCAAGAATATAATACCCTAAATAAGAAACAGTAATCTTACATATAGTGTCAACTTCCAATAAAGAGTATGAAAATCTGCCATTTTGATTCGAAATGGTTGGCCAACCATTTATTAATATATGAGAATATGGTAGAGCTTCATTTGTGTTAATATCAATAATATCACCTGAAATTGTATGATATTTTTCTTTCATTATTGGATATATAATCCATACATTATCAATACATTCATATAATAAATCCGTACTCTTAAGTAGTGTCTGTAATGCTTCTTCGATATTAGGAAATGTATCTTTATGGCAAATTATAACTTTGGAGAGTTGTTCATCATTAAAAGAGAATTGTATATTCTCCGCTTCCGCAATCTTTATTAGTAAATTATTTAGAGGCTCATTATTAGCATCAACCAATATTTCCTGTCCCATGGATGTGAGTCTGGATAAAGAGAGAATTATTAAAATCAGAGATGCTAATTTTAGGGCTCTTATATACTTATGATATGGTATTTTTTGTCTGATAATACTACAAAAGTTAGCCCGTATGGCTTACAAACTAAATATAATACTTCTTCAACGGATTTTTGCTTAGAAAACATACCGGTATAGTTATAACGTAACTCAGTGCTGCTTGTTATCTTAACGTTGTAATGATTTTCTATTTCTCTGATTACTCTGTAGAATGGAATGGACTTGAAATCAAATGTATCTTTATCTATAATCTGTTCATGGTTTTGTGATGAATATTTAGATACCTCTAATTCCCCATTAACTAATTTGGCAGTATTATTGGGGTTTAGAACTACAGACCTCTTTGTAAAAGAAAAAACCCTAACACTTCCTGTAAAGCAAGTAACAATGTAACTATAATCACGAGCGTAAACCTTGAAGCTTGTTCCCAGAACTATTGTATTTCCCATTGTTGACAATACTTTAAACTCATTTCCTTTAACCACATCGAAATATGCTTCTCCAACCAATACCACTTTTCTTGAGAATCTCCACCAAAGTGGAAAATATGTAATTGTGGATTCTGATTGTAAGGTAACTTTTGTCCCTCCCGGCAAATCAACAATAAGCTGTTTACCTTCTGGGCAATATTCAGAACTACTATAGAAACGCATCATTAATGTGGTGCCAAGAAATAATATGAGACTTGCCGCAATGGCATAAAAAATCTTCGTTTTTAACGGGCTACTATTATTGCTAAAAGTTTTTTGAGATATGCCTTGATCAATACTATTGGTTAATTCATCCCAAACCTGATTCTTTGTTTTGTCATATTGAGGTTCAACATTAGAAAAGAAGTCTTCTTCAGAGTTATTATTATTTCTATGTTTGGTACTAAATTTCATATTAGTAATTCAATTCTTTTTTGAGAAATTGAAGAGCCTTAGTCATTCTTTTTTCTACTGCTTTATTGCTAATGCCAATCACAGAAGCAATTTCGTGATATTTCATTTTATCAATCCTACTCATCAAAAATACTACTCTTTGCTTTTCTGGTAATGCATCCAGACAAAGTTCATAATTTCTTTTTAACTCCTTAAATTGCATCTTCTCTTCCGGGGATTGATTAAAAGATGAATGTGCATATAACAAACGAAACTTTGAAGCTACCCTTTGTTTTCTGTAACTACTTATGAACAGGTCGTTAGCGATTTTGAAAAGCAGTCCTTTTATTTCATGTGGTGCATATGATTCATTTCTCTTCTCCCAAATTCTAAGAAATGTATCTTGTGAGATATCTGTGGCAAGTTCAGGATCACCTGATCGATAATAAATGTAATTTCTCACAGTGTCAAAGTGATTGTCAAAAATATCTTTAAAATCCGTGCGTGTCAAAGAATAGTTTTATTGATTAAAGTAAAAGTACTACATATTTTTCGTTTAGTGATTAATAGTTAGGTGACTGACTCAATGCCTGTTAAGAAATTGAGTCAGCCATCTTTATAATTTCAGCTTTATATACTATGGTAGGAAAATCGTGTATGTAACACCGTTTACCACAACAGTTGCAATATTGTCACAATCTCCATTTCCCCAATCGAATAGTCTTGCTGGGATACCTTCGGGTGCAACCTCCATGGTTCCTGAAACAATCCACTTACAACCTATTTCAACCCGTAAAGGAATCAGAATATTTCTAGTCCATTGTAGTCCATTCGACCTTATCCCTTCTGATGAACCGGTTATAAGATAAACATCGTCCAAATGTGTCCATGTATCGATTCCCTCAATCCACTCTCTGTTCTTAGTTGCATTCCAACTAATTGTTCCACCGTTATCTGGAAAATTAATTACCCCAACAACGCTTATGTTATAATTTATATTTCCATCATTATTTTGGCCCAGATTTGTTATGATCTTTGTACCATCTATTTGATAATCATTAACATGGTAATTGTCAAAACCGTAAGTTATTACAGTACCAGGTTCTCTGTATTCACCATTGAAGGTTACAAGTATCTTCCCTCTTCGATATCTGTTGTCCTCGCATAGACAGTTTTCATCGCCGAAGTCAACGATTAATGAATAAGGATAAACGGTTAAATCAATAGTAACAACTGCACATCCATTTACATATTGGGTTTCATCGGATGATTTTGAATTGCCGGAACCGCTATCATAAGCTTCATCTACAACTTTTGTTACGTTTTCAAAAAGACTCTCTGCGAGAGCATCATCAGCTGAAGCCGATGTGTCTTGGTTTATTGTTTTCTCACTTTTGTTACATGAGCTTGTTAATATGGCAACTATTCCAAGAATTGAAACTATTAAAACTAGTTTTTTCATAATGTTAAGTTTAATTAGGATTATGTTTAACCCTATACCGTACAAAAGTGATTTTACCCTACCGGGAAAACAATATTTATTTAAAATAACCTAGAATCATGTAAAGTGATTAGTAAATATTTCTCCTATTACAGATGGGCAAGTAGATTTTTTGTTATGACTGTTTTAGACTTGACACCCATAAGTTGTTTTACAATCTTACCATCCTTAAATATAAGAATTGTAGGAATACTTCTGATTCCAAACTCTGCCGCAGCCTTTTTGTTATCATCAATATTGATTTTACAAATTGCTGCTTTATCTACCATTTCATCTGCAACCTCATTAATTATGGGTCCTTGAACTTTGCAAGGCATACACCATGGAGCCCAGAAGTCGATTAGAGTTACACCACTCTTAATTTGATTTTTATAAATCGAATCATTAAGGGTTATAACATTTGGACTTTCTGATCCAGATGCATCCATGTTTTTTAACATGGTGTATTTTTTATAAAAGGAGTAAACGAAAAGCAGTACAATAATAATTGCCGGAATCCACCAATAGCTCATATTCTTATTTTATTTGTTGGAAATATTATTCTTATAGATCACATGTCATTGATAGCTAATGGGTATAAGATAGCTAATAAATTTTATGAGTGCAAAGATAATATAATGCTACATTTTTCAGATAAACTTATCTGTTAGTTGTATAACAAACAAATAGTTAAGTTTCTGGAAACCTTAAACCTATTAAATATTCAGTTTATAATAATCTTTATGTGCCTATGTAAACACTATAATATGTATTAACAATGCACATACGCTTTTGGTTTTTTAATTAACGATAATGTATTAAAAAAATCAAGATTCTTGATAATTTGTATTATTCATACTTCATTTACTACTACTGGTATGGATGATAAACTGGATAAAGATCAAAAAGTTATCTGATATCCAGATTTGTTTTTGATCCCGGTGGCCGACCTGTGCAATATAACCTTGGCTATTATCATACTAACAGTTTTACCTATACCATAGAAAGCCAACGAGAACTATTGTTGTTTACTCAGAAAAAAATCAAAATGTGTTACAACTGCTGATCTCCAGTAAGCAGCATTATGTTTACCCTTAGTTGATATAAATTTAACGTCAATCTGATTCTCTTTGCAGAATTTTATAAACTGAATATTGGTACCATAAAAAGCATCTTCTGTACCACAGCTCACAATGATTTCTTTACCTGAGTTAATCAGTTTGTCTCCATTATCCAGAACGGAATAGTATGCAAGCACATTCTCCTTGTCATCTGATTCAGATAGACCGAGTATTCTGCTAAGACCATAATGATCTGTCCAGTTTCGAAGGTCTAGTAAACCACTTAGGCTTCCTGCACCCTGAAAATAAGTAGTGAAAATCTCAAATAAATATAATGCACCATGTCCACCCATACTAAATCCGGTTATGAAAATGCTATCATTATTAACATTGAAATTTTGAGAAATTAAGGGTGCCAATTCCCATGAAAAGAAAGTTGCATAATCATTTTCATTTGGAGCAGGACTATTTATGTACCATGAATCATACATACCATCTGGACATACAATAATGGCATTATACTCATTTGCATAATTCTGACAATCAATCATATCATCCCATTGATGATAATTCCCACTCCATCCATGAAGTAAATATATAAGCGGCAAAGGATGGTTTTTATCACTATTTTCAGGAGTGAAAACCCAAATAGTATCAGGCTCGACCAAATAACCTGATTCAATAACAAACTCCTGTTGACTTATTACAGAAATTGAAAGTATCAGATAGAATATTGTTATTGTCAGAGTTTTCATGTTATTATTAGTTTAGTTTATCTGCATTTGGGATTCTTATGAAATCATGATCATCATCACAAAGTGCATCGCTCCGATAAGTCTCTACTTCTCCAAGGTAACCGATAATAATATGGTTACCATAGCTCTCATAAAGATTTATTTGAAATCCAATTGTTGTAAAGCATAGGTGTAAGCACCTAGGGATATGGCATGGCTGGCACCTAATTTTGAGAATCCAATTCCGGTACGTGGTAAGCTATCATATTCAACTTGAATATTCCTTTCAGGAATACTGATTATGTCAATCTTGCCCTTAGCAAAGGTTGTGAATTGTTTTTCGTCTTCTAAGTTGAAAACCTTAAATGATAACCTAGAATTTTCTGCACCTGTAAAATGAAAATAATTACGATTTACTTCATCAAAAAGAGCTGGTGAAAACAGATCCCATGCAGCTGTTATTCCGCCACCCAATACTACCAAACCATCAATAAGAGTGATAATATTTGCAATGGAGCTACCAAGTGCTTCACCAAATTGTCTGAATGATTCAATTGCTGCATCCTGATTACCTTTCAATTTGCCGGTTGCAATATCTGCAATGTCTTTGGGCATTTGTTTTTCGTTAAATAGTAAACCAGCTGTTTCAGCGTAAACACGTTGGATAGCTCTGGTACTTATACTTTCCTCTGCATTCCATTTACTATTGAATTTGTTTAAAGTATTATGAACTTCTGCACCGCAACCACTATCTCCAATTACTAAAGACTTGTTGAGCACAATTCCACCGCCAAACCCTGTCCCAAGTGTTAATCCAATCAGATTATTATATTGCTTTATCCCTCCCGATTGAATGATTTTCTTGTTTATTTCCTGCAAGAAGCCTGATAATGCCTCACCATAAGCAAATAAATTACCATCATTATTTATGAATACTGGTAATCCGAACTTATCTTCCAATATTGGTCCCAATGGTGTATTGCCATTAAAGGCATCGAAGTTGGGTAAATTACCAATGATCCCAGATGAGTAATCTGCAGGACCAGGGAAAGCAAAGCTGATGGCACTTGCTTTTCCATCTATTAAATCCATTATCTTCTCAAAACCAGTAATTATGTTAGCAATACATTTTTCCTGATCATGTGCCTCGGCAGGTAGTCTGGTTGGGTCTACAATTGCTACATTTGCTTGAATCGCAGAAAACACAAAGTTTGTTCCTCCGGCATCGAGGGTAAGGATGATTTTATTATTATTTGTAGGGTTCATTTAATCGGTTTTTATAACATAATAAGATGAATAGGCAATATGCATAAAATAAGAACGTAAATTGTTGCAATAATTCCAAACATGTCTCTGAAAAATCCAACCACAGGAGTTATTATAGTGCCTCCACAGAGACTGCAAGGATTATTGATCCAGATAGTTCGTTAGCATGCTTGTATTATTAAAGCGAACTGTTATGTTATTTGGTTTATTAAAAGTAAATTCTTGTAATACCAGATCCACCCATTTCGATTGGAGCATCCCCATATTTTATTATTTCATCAACACTCTGTAAATATTCGCGAATGATCTCACGAAGTATGCCATATCCTTTTCCATGAAGGATGCTAACTTCTTTCATGTTTAATAGAATAGCCTCATCAATATATTTTTGTAGAGCCGACATTGCTTCATCAGCTCTTTGGCCCCTTAAATCAAGGCTTAGCTGAAAGTTTGCTGCCTTTTCATTAATATCATTTACAATACTATTATAACCTCTTCTTCTTGTGGTAACCTGTTTAGGTTCAGATGTTTTTTCAATTTTCGATAAGGTGGTTTTCAGTATAAGATCATTCACGTTAATTTCAACATCTTGCCCACTTACTGAAATAACTTCACCGATAGTTTTCGAGTTTATCATTTTAACAAAGTCACCTTGTTTTATGGGACCAGATATTATTGGTTTTTTGGTTGGAGTAACTATTGCCTTTTTCTTCTTCTTCTTTATCTTAATTCTTGACTCTTCATTTTCAGCTATTTCTACTTTTTTCTTCTTAAGTTCTTCTCGTATCTCTTTGGTTTTTTCTTTTTCGGCACCTGCCTCCTTAATATCTCGAATTGTTTTTTCAACAGCCTTATTTGAAGCTTCGATAATTTTTAATGCTTGTTCTTTAGCATCTTTCATTATCTCTTTCTTTGATCTTTCCAACTCACCAATAAGCTCGCTGTATTCATCGATCATTTTCGTAAGACTTGCATCTGAAGAATCTGCTTTATGCTGTTGTTTTTGAAGCTTAATTTTGTCTATTTCAAGCTGTTGGAGTTGCTGGTCGAAGCGAACATGTTTGCCACCGCTCTTTTGTTTAGCATTGTTAAGCACATTCGTAGGGAATCCAATCTTTTTAGCAATCTCGAAGGCAAATGAACTTCCCGGCTTACCAATTTGAAGCCTGTAAAGTGGTTGCATTTCCTTTGAGTCGAAAAGCATTGCACCATTTATAAGTCCTGAAAGTCTTTCGGCAGCAAGTTTAATATTTGTATAGTGAGTTGTAATAACTCCGTAGGTGCTATTTTTGTTTAGAGTCTCCAATGTAGCTTCTGCGATTGATCCTCCAAGTTGAGGTTCTGTACCAGTTCCAAATTCATCTATTAATACAAGGCTATTGTTATTTGCATTGCGAATAAAATACTTCATGTTTAGCAGATGTGAGCTGTAAGTACTCAGGTCATTTTCTATTGATTGCTCATCTCCAATGTCTATAAAAACGTTTTTGAATATCTTAAAAACACTGTCAGGAGATGCACAAACTAATAATCCACATTGTAACATAAATTGAATTAGTCCCACTGTTTTAAGGCAAACAGATTTGCCACCGGCATTTGGCCCCGAGATAAT
The DNA here is from genome assembly GCA_937901015.1 of uncultured Bacteroidota bacterium. Taxonomy (GTDB): domain Bacteria; phylum Bacteroidota; class Bacteroidia; order Bacteroidales; family F082. Next base: position 22,147 of record CALCGQ010000350.1, read on the forward strand.
TAAAATACGATTATCAGCTGATAATTTTAGATCAAGGGGAATTACTTCTTTTTGTTGCTCCTGAAGTGTTAGATAGAGTAGGGGATGTTTTGCTTCTTTGATATCAATACCATCATCAGTGGAGATTGTTGGTTGAAATGCCTTGGTTTTAATGGAAAACAATGCCTTTGCACGAATAAAATCTATAAGGCCCAAAAATCTGTATGCATCAAATAACTCTGGTATTGAGGGGCGTAGTTTATCAGTAAAATTTAACAATATTTTAATGATTTCCCGGCGCTCTTCACTATCAAGTTCTGCTAGCTCGTTGTTTATCTCAAATGATCTTGGTGCCTCAACAAATACTGTTTGGCCAGTGGAAGATTCGTCATGAACAATTCCACCAATGGATCTTTTATTAGCAACATTTAAGGGTATTACTGATCGTCCGTTTCGTATAGTTACTTCGGAGTTCTCCGGAACGAAACCAGATTTTTTTGCATGTTCAAATGCTTTTTTTGTTTCACGAAGTACTTGGCGCTGCTTGCTAACAATACTTTTTCTTATTGTAATTAGATTTTCAGAGGCGTTATCCTTAATCTTACCTTTATCATCGATAATTCTTTCTGCTTCGGGAAGAAGATGTGATGGGAAATCAACCTGATAAACAAGGTTCTTTAATTCTGGATAGTCTTCATTTTCTGTGTTTTGAAAATACTCAAGTATTTCACCAATAGTTCTTAGTGATGCTTTTAAATCAAATAGAACTTCATGTTCTATGTACGATCCAGGGGTTGTTAACTGACTTAGGAAATTTCGTAAGTCGATAAAATCTTTTGCAGGAAATGCGGGTCCCGTTGAAAGTAATTTAACCATTTCCGACGATTGATCCAATAGCTTTTTGATTAAATCGGGATTTGAGGTAAATCTGATTTTATCAACAAATTGTTCACCCATATTACTAATACACAAGCTTCTTATTTGAAGCTTAATCAAGTCAAACCCAATTTTATGTTCAAAATTATTTGGATAATACATGGATGCAAAGGTACATAAAGGACTTATTAATAAAAACTATTGTTACACAGTATCAAGAGACAATAAATAAAAAACCCCGGATATTGATATAACCGGGGTTTAAGATATTGTGAAGTTGTTTATCCAGCAACTTCTTTAATTATATCTTCTATATCATCATGGCATGTTCCACAAACAGTTCCTGCTTCAGTTTCTTCTCCAACTTCATCGATTGATTTAAGGTTACCTGCTTTGATGGCTTCTATTATCTCTTCTTTGGTAATTTGCATGCAGTTGCATACTATATCGTCATTTTCCATTTTCTTAGTATTTTATTAGAATTCTTCAGCATGAATCTCTCCTGGGCTTTTCCTCTTATGATCCTTAAATTCATCTTTATAGAGCATTTCTTTCATGCCCTCAACCATTTTAGGATTACCACACAGAAAGATATCAGAGTTATTTGGTAATGGTTTTGTTCCAATTATTTCATTCACTAATCCTGATTCCCAAATATCACCAATAAACCTTGTATCGCCATCCCATCCTGAAGGCTCTTTGTCGGGCTCAGTTATTGTTGCATGATAATGAAAGTCAGGAAACATACTTGATAATAGTTTCAATTCTGATGAATACCCTAGGTCCCAGCTATTGGCAGCGCCATGAATAACAACAATTTTTCCTGTTCTTTTCAGAGCATTTGATCGTAACATACTCATATATGGAGCAACTCCTGTTCCGGTTGCTATTAATACAACATTTCTATCTGGAGCAATTTCATCAAGGGTGAACATTCCAACAGCTTTCTTACCCATCCAAACTCGATCACCGATACTTAGATCAAATAATCGTGGAGTTAAATGTCCAGAATGTACTAATGTTACATAGAACTCTATTGTATCTTCATTGGATGATGAAGCAATGGAATAAGCACGTTTGATTAGCCTGTCTTCTTTAGGTGGCTCATACTCGTCGGTTGCTGAAGCATTTCGTGGTGCATCTGGTGGTAAACCAAGGGCAACAAACTGTCCGGCTTCAAAGGATGGAAAGCTCCAACCATCAGGTTTAACCTTAATAATTTTCATTATTGGAGAAACTTGAACTGACTGAGTAATAACACAATTAAGTTGGTCTGATAAATTCATTTCTTTGCACTATTATAATTGAAGCGCAAAAATACAAATAACAGTAATTTAGAGTGATAAAATCTCAAAAAATAGTATGAAATAGGAAAATAAATCTCGAATTAGTTATGTGACTAAAAAGTAAAGCCTATTGTTGCACTAAATCCATTTAATGGAGTCTTTTTATCGCTATTTTTTGCATTCCCAAAATAGGTGCCCTCACTGTTCTTTAATTTTAGTCCGCCAAAATCATATTCAAATCCTAACATTACAAAGGCAAATTTCACATTTACACCTGTTGAGTACATGAATTGGAGAAATCCTCTATAAATATCAATGTTTCCATCGCCTTCCTGATGGTTATAATAAGTTGCTCCTGCCCAAACAGGATTAATCTTAGCATAAACATCTATTGCAACTGCTTTGGCTGGCGCATAAGTAAAAGATGGACCGATTTTAGATTGAACAAAAACATTATAAAGATTTTGACTTCCCTGTAGGTTAAAGATTTGTGCTTTGAGAGAAAACCAGTCAACGTTAATTCCAAATCTCATATTGGGTCCAATATTGATTTTATTTATGGGGAATAATGTTCCAACTTCGAAAATTGCACCAATTCTGCTATCTACGGTTGATGCCTGGTAATCAGGATTCTTACTTGTCATAAAAGCGCCTAAATTATCAATCATATCTTGTTTATCAGTAAAACCATAATTTGTATAGAGAGGCGAAGAATAACCAAAACGTACGTATGATTTCTTGTTAATATCTCCAGATTCAAAATCTTGAGAAAAAGAAGGAATTGTTAATAATATTGCAAATAGCAGAGTAAAGAATTGTTTCATTATTGTGATTATTAGTTATTTTAAAACTGGGTGTTATAGCATTCTTGAGTTATAATGATATTCAAATGCTAAAATATATAAAAGTAATTAACCTACAAGTTTGTTAACAAATGCTTAACTTTCTAAATGTTTGTTTTATTAAAAACTTAAACCTACGGTAAGGTTAAATCCTGGCATAGGTGTTTTCAAGCTGTTTGGGTCGGCGTTATTACCCCAATAATCACCAGTACCATTTTTAACCTTCATACTACCGATTTCATATTCAAAACCGACCATGATAAAAGCAAGTTTTATGTTTACGCCAAACGAGTACATAAATTGCAGATAGCCCAAGTACGAGTCCAACCCTGCTTCAAAATCCTGATGATTATAATATATTCCACCAACCCAAACTGGGTTTAATTTTGCAAATATGTCGAATGATAATCCACGTTCAGGCATATAGGTAAATGATGGGCCAACTTTGGAGCCAATGAAAAGGTTGTATAGATTTTCGCTACCTGGCAGATTAAAAACATGAGCCTTAACAGAGATATAATCCACATTTATACCAAATCGGGCGCCTCTACCCAATCTTATTTTATTTAGCATGTAGATTGAACCAATTTCAAAATTTGCTCCAATCTTAGACACCACATTCAAACTTTGCATTAGCTCACTAGCATCGGTATACCCATAATATTTCCACGTTGGTGTTGAATACCCACCCCTAAGATAGAAACGGTTTTTTATGTCATCAACACTTGAATATTTCTTTTTATTTAAACTTTGGGAAAAAACAGTGAGTGAAACTGATAGAATAAATATGATGATTATAAATTTCTTCATTTACCGAACTAATAGTTTTCATTTCTACATTGGCGTTAATTAAATGCCCCAACATAAAATTCTGGCAAGGCTAAATTATGTAAAAATTGGACATAAAAAAAGCCGACTCAATTGAATCGGCTTATTAGTAAATCTATATTTGCTTAAGCAAGTGCAAGTCGTTTGAAACCTGTTACTGTTAAACCTTTTTCTACGCTATCCAAATATTGGCTAACGCTTGATTTGCTGTCTTTGATGAATGATTGGTTTACTAGAGTATTCTCTTTGTAGAATTTATTTAGTTTACCCAATGCAATTTTTTCTAACATTGCTTCAGGTTTACCTTCTTGGCGAGCCTGATCCATTCCAATTTCAATTTCACGCTTAATTGTTTCATCTGATACACTTTCTTTGTCAAGTGCAACAGGATCCATTGCTGCGATTTGCATAACAACATCTTTACCAGCATCAGCTAGGTTTTCACCAGCTTTATTAAAACCAGCGATAGTAGCAATGCGGTTACCTGGATGGATATATGAATATGCGCTTTCTGCTTCAATAATTTCGAAACGACCAAGTTGAATTTTTTCACCAATTACACCTGTTTGGTCCATAACTAGTTCTTCAACAGTACGACCATTAAGTACAATAGCTTTAAGTGCGTCGATGTTTGCAGCTTTATTTTCAACAGCTACATCAAGAATGCTTTTTGTAAAAGCAATAAAATCACTGTTTTTTGCTACGAAATCTGTTTCGCAATTTACCATAACAGCAGCTGCGTATTTATTATCAGAGCTTACTTTTGCAAGAACAACACCTTCTGCAGCATCGCGATCGGCACGTTTAGCAGCAACTTTCTGACCTTTTTTTCTAAGAACGTCAATTGCTTTTTCCATATCACCTTCAGTTTCTACCAAGGCTTTTTTGCAATCCATCATACCTGCACCGGTACGTTTTCTTAGATCATTTACTTGTTGGGCAGTAATTTTCATCTCTTATATCTTTAATAAGTTATTATCAGTCTACTTTTTTAGCAACAGGTTTTCTTTTGCGTTTAGGTTTAGCATCGGCTGGTTTATCGGTACCTTTTTCAGCGGATTTGTCAGCTTCTTCCTCAGCAACAATTAGAGCTTCTGATTTAGCTTTAAGATCTGCTTTTTCAACTTCAGCAGCTTCATCAGCAACATCTTGTTTTTCTTTAGCAAGTGTGCGTTCTTTTAAACCTTCTGCTATTGCATCAACAGCTGAACTTACGATTAAGTAAATTGATTTTGATGCATCATCATTTGCAGGAATTGCAAAATCTACTAATGTAGGATCGGTATTTGTATCAACCATTGCGAAAATTGGAATGTTCAATTTTCTGGCTTCAGCAACAGCAATCTTTTCTTTATTGATATCAACAATAAAAAGAGCTGCAGGAAGTCTGCTCATATCTGCAATACTACCAAGGTTTTTCTCAAGTTTTGCTCTCTCACGAGTAATCTGAAGTCTTTCTCTTTTTGAAAGGTTCGTCCAAGAACTTGTAGATGACATCTTATCGATGTTGGTCATCTTACGGATAGCTTTACGAATAGTCGCAAAGTTGGTAAGCATACCACCTGGCCAACGTTCAGTAACGTAAGGCATATTAACTTTCTTAACTAGATCAGAAACTAAAGTTTTCGCTTGCTTTTTTGTAGCAACAAAAAGTACTCTACGTCCTGATTTTGCTATTTGCTTAATAGCATTTTGTGCTTCTTCAAGCTTCGCCTGTGTTTTATACAGATCAATTATGTGAATACCGTTACGCTCCATAAATATATAAGGAGCCATGTTAGGATTCCACTTCCTGCGCAAATGACCAAAATGTACACCTGCGTCAAGCAATTCGTCAAAACTAACTTTTGCCATTTTTTTAATTTTTAATTTGTTTACATTCTCTGTTTACAATTGCTGGATAGCTCTTATTAGGGAGGTTACAGCAATTTGGATACTAAACTCATTCCAATGATTGTGAAAACTATCGTTTACTGAACTGGAATTTCTTACGAGCCTTAGGTTGACCTGGTTTTTTACGTTCAACCATACGTGGGTCTCTTCTCATTAATCCTTTTTCCTTAAGTGCTGGACGGTACTCAGGATCAATTTTAACTAAAGCACGTGAGATACCTAGACGTAAAGCCTCAGCTTGTCCGGTAAATCCACCACCTTTAAGATTAACTTTGATGTCGTATTTGCCAAAATTATCTGTGATATGTAATGGCTGTTCTACAACATAATGAAGAATTTCTGTTGGAAAATACTCTTTATAATCGCGATTATTAACAGTGATTTTTCCACTTCCATCCTGAAGATAAACCCTGGCTACTGCAGTTTTTCTTCTGCCTAATGCATTAACTACTTCCATGGTATATTATCTGATTGTATTTAAATTTATTTTCTTTGGTTTCTGTGCTTCCTGATCGTGCTCACCACCTTCGTAAACATATAAGTTACGGAATAGAGCAGCACCAAGTTTGTTCTTTGGAAGCATTCCTTTAATAGCTTTTTCAACCATTGCTGTTGGTTTTTTTGCCATTAACTCTGTTGCTGTAAGAGATCTTTGACCACCTGGGTATCCACTGTGGCGGATGTACTCTTTAGCATTCCATTTATCTCCTGTAAGCCTAATCTTTTCAGCGTTAATAATAATAACGTTGTCACCACAATCTACGTGTGGAGTGTAGTTTGGCTTGTGTTTTCCACGAAGAAGTACAGCAGCTTTTGATGCCATTCTTCCTAAAATTTCGTTCTCAGCATCAATCAACACCCATTCTTTGTTAACGGTGTCGCGGTTTGCACTAACTGTTTTATAACTCAATGTATCCATCTATCTTATTGTTTCTTAAGCAGTTTACTAATACGCCTTTAAAATCGGGCTGCAAAAATAGAAACTATTTCCCGAACAACCAAATTTGTAAACAACTAATTGTGAATAAAGTTTCAGTTTTATTTCATTGATTGAAACTTTTTTTCGTGTTGATCAATATAAAAGGTGGTTATATTATTATGAAGGGTGCTATATCATTGAACTGAAGCGATTTTTATTATATTGCACTTTATATACCAGTATTAAATTAAATCTATAATTATGATAAAAATTAACCTAATTGTAATAGCGGCACTAATTGCATTTATACCGCATGTACAGGGACAGAGTAACCCCAACGAAATAGTTCTAAGTTCATTCGACATTGAATTAAATGGGAACAATTTAGTAATAGATACAACAATCAGTGCTGTTCTTGTGCCTGATGTTACAACAAACGTGATATTGTATGAAGAAGACTTTGTTCTATACGGTGCAGAGTTTACATACAAGTATAAAGGGAAACGAGCAAAGTTGGTAAGACGAACCTATGCTCTGCTTCCTGATGGAAAAAAAGTCTACAGCAAAAAAAAGAAAGATATGCAGGAACTTAAGGTTTCAGTTCCGGGAGTATTTAAAGGGAAGTCGGCCGAAAGTATCCTTTATGCAAAAAAAACCATGGGCTATATTTTTGTGAGTTTTAACTATGAATACTCATATAAATAATCTTGACTAATCTTTAAATAAATAATTAAATCAACTTATTAAAATACTAATCATGAATAAGAATATCTATTACAAAATCGCTATTGCATTGATGCTAGTAAGTATTATCGGATTTTACGGATTCAAACAAGAAGATGGATCTACTAAAACAAAATGGTTACAAATTACCGCAGTTGAGTCCGTTGTCCCAGGTGGGATAGGAAGATCTAGAATGATTTCCGTTGATGATCAAGGTAAGATGGAAGAAACAAAAATGAAGAACTTTTTTAGTATGGCTGGCATTAACTTCAGTAATATTCGGGAAAACGATCTTAGCATGACCACGAAAATTCAAGAATTGACTTCCGAAGGCTGGGAACTGTATGATGTGACTTCTGGTGTTTTTTCTGGTAATGAAAATAATAATACTGGTATTTTTATAACAAGATACCTGTTCAAGAAATAGATATAATACAGATAGGTAGAGGTTGATATAAGGAGTAAAATTCTTACAACTTCTTTTTATATTAATATTTAGTTAATTTTGCAGAAAATATCTATCCTGACCAATAGGTCTTTTACAAACAAAAATACAGATGGAATATAATACTGCACGTGATTATTTAATTATACCTGAATATGGTAGGAATATTCAAAAGATGGTTGATTATGCAATCACTATTGAAGATAGAGAGAAAAGATTAAGGACTGCACATACCATTATTGTATCGATGGCTCAAATGAACCCAGGGATAAAGGAAACGGCTGATTATAATCAGGTGCTATGGGATCACTTACATATTATTTCAAAATTTAAACTTGATGTTGATGGACCTTACCCTCCACCATCACAAGAAGAGTTAAATAAGAGACCTGATAGGTTAGAATACAGTAAGAAGAGCATTGTTTTGAGACATTATGGTAAACATATCATTAATATTATAAAAAAGGCTAATGAGTATGAAGAGGGTGAAGAAAAACAAGCCCTGATTTTTGCAATAGCTAATCAAATGAAGAAATCCTATTTGAAATGGAATAGGGAATCTGTAAATGATGCAACCATTGCAAAACACTTATTCGAATTATCAGGTAATAAGCTCGTTTTGCCAGAAGATGCTCAATTAATTGCTATTAGTGAGGTTATTCAACGAAATAAGATTGTAAAAAAGAAAAAGATGACCCAAAAAGGTGGTCCTCGAAATAATAACCAGAACAAGCGCAAAAAAACAAATTACCAGCGGAAGTAAGTCGATCGAACAAACGGCATCAGTTTGATTTTGCCGATTGGTGGATTGCTTTTACGTAAAAAATCACGCCCTAATTTTCTTGAAAAAAATTATAAAAAACAACCATAAACTGGTTGTTTTTTCGTTTATTTACTATATATAAATTAGTAAAAATGGGAGCTTTTAAAATTGTTGGGGGTAAATCACTTGCTGGAGAAATTATTCCACAGGGAGCAAAAAATGAAGCACTTCAGATATTGTGTGCCGTTCTTCTAACCAAAGAAGACGTTATTATCAATAATGTCCCTGATATTAGAGATGTAAATAAATTAATTGATCTGCTATCAGGATTAGGTGTTTTGGTAAATAAAACCGGTGAAAATCAATATGTTTTCAATGCTGCGAATATTGATCTGGACTATCTAGAAACAGAAGACTTTTTTTTGAAAGCTACAAGTATCAGAGGAAGTGTTATGATACTTGGCCCATTACTAGCCCGTTTTGGTAAAGGGTATTTACCCCAGCCAGGTGGTGATAAAATTGGTCGGCGAAGACTTGATACTCATTTCATTGGATTACAAAAGCTTGGTGTAAACTTTACATATAATCCTGATAAGAAGAGTTATGTTGTTTCTGCTCCAAACCTGAGTGGAAACTATATGCTTTTGGAAGAGGCATCGGTTACAGGAACTGCCAATATTTTGATGGCGGCTGTTATGGCAACAGGAGTAACCACCATTTTCAATGCCGCATGTGAACCCTACATTGTTCAATTAAGTAAGATGCTTGTTCGAATGGGAGCTAAGATTTCTGGTATCGGTTCCAACTTGCTCAAAATTGAAGGTGTAAAAATCCTTGGAGGTACTGAACATGCTATGCTGGCTGATATGATTGAAGTTGGTAGTTTTATCGGATTGGCAGCAATGACACAGTCAGAAATTACCATTAAAAATGTAAATCTTGATGACTTAGGATTAATCCCAGATGTGTTTAGACGATTGGGTATTACCGTTCATCAAAAGGGTAATGATATTCTTGTTCCTAAATATGAAAACTACGCCATTGAAACATTTATTGATGGTTCGATCATGAATATTGCCGATGCTCCATGGCCGGGTTTTACACCGGACCTTATAAGTATTGTACTTGTCACTGCCATACATGCTAAAGGAAGTGTTTTGGTTCACCAGAAGATGTTCGAAAGTCGTTTGTTTTTTGTTGATAAGCTAATTGATATGGGTGCCCAAATTATTCTTTGCGATCCTCATAGAGCAACTGTAATAGGACTTGATCATAGATACCCTTTACGAGGTATTAAAATGAGTTCCCCAGATATTAGAGCTGGTGTTGCATTGTTAACTGCCGCATTGTCTGCGAAAGGAACCAGCATCATAGAAAATATTGAACAGATCGACAGAGGTTATCAAAATATTGATTTAAGGCTGCAAAAATTAGGAGCAGATATCCAGCGTATTGATTAAAGTTCATAAAAAAAGGCATCCTATTATATAGGATGCCTTTCTAATAATTAGAATTTCTTATTTCTGCTTTTTATGGTTTTTAATACCATCTTCTAGAAATTTCACAAATGCGTTTACATCTAGATCATATGCTCGTGGTTGAGTCAATAATTCCCCATTTGGATCGAGTAATACATAAAATGGTTGTGCGTTAACTCCAAACATTGCTTTTTGGCGATCGGCATATTTTTTACCAATGGTCTTCTTTTGTTTGCCATCATAATCACTTATGTACCAATCTTCTTCAGGCATAGTTGTTTTATCATCAACATAAAGAGCTGTAACAATATATTCATTTCTTAATAGGCTAAGTACTTTTGGATCGGACCAAACATTTGCCTCCATCTCGCGACAGTTTACACAACCATGGCCTGTAAAGTCAATGAATAATGGTTTGTTTTGTTCTTTTGCACATGCAAGCGCCTGATCATAATCAAAATACCCTTCCAAGCCATGAGGTAGATGAAGGAACTCACCATATTTTGGCTGTTCACAAATCTCATCTGTTTCTTCTTCTCCTGACGATATTGCGTAGGCTTTTACATTCTCACGGATTACTTTATTAAGATCGAAATCATGTGTGGCTTGTGGTGGCAGGTATCCGGAAAGGGCTTTCAACGGTGCGCCAACCATTCCAGGAATTAGGTAAGCTACAAATGTAAATACTGCAATAGCGAGCATTAATCGTGGTACTGTAACAAATTTTACATCAGAATCGTGTGCAAATTTGATTTTCCCAAGTAGATAGAGCCCCAGTAGGAAGAATATTACTATCCATGCACCTAGATAAATTTCTCTATCAAGTAATCCCCAATGGTAAGTTTGATCAGCAACACTAAGGAATTTTAAACCTAGTGCCAATTCCAGGAAGCCAAGAACTACTTTCACTGAGTTTAACCACCCACCTGACTTTGGGAGTCCTTGTAACAAGGTTGGGAAAAATGCAAACAATGTAAAAGGAAGAGCGAAGGCTAATGAAAACCCTAGCATACCAATAATAGGTTTCAATACCTGTCCACCAGCTGATTCAACTAAAATTGTTCCAACAATTGGTCCTGTGCAACTAAAAGATACAAGAACAAGAGTAAGCGCCATAAATACTGGTCCTAAAAATCCTCCTTTATCTGCACTTTGATCACTTTTGTTTATCATCCAGCTTGGAAGTGTAATTTCAAACATACCAAAGAATGAGGCTGCGAAAACAACAAAAATCAGGAAGAATAATATATTTGGTAGCCAGTGTGTGCTTAGCCAGTTTGCAATATCGGGGCCAGCTATAACTGCCAGTACTGATCCGATAAATACATAGATTGCAATTATACTGAAACCATAAATCAATGCCTGTATTTTTCCTTTAGCTTTATCTTCACCATCTTTCATGAAGAATGAAACTGTCATTGGAATCATAGGAAATACACATGGTGTTAGAATGGCTGCAAGACCACCTAAGAACGACAGAATAAAAAATCCTAGGAATGATGCATTTTGTCCAGTAATATCATTTTGAACTGGGTCAGCTGTCGCTGTTAAAGTTTGAGTGGTTTCTACTAATTCACCAGTTTTTGCATTAAGGTTGATTTCGAAGTCTTCATATAATGCCACACATCCAACATCATTACAAACCATATAGGCAATTTCACCGATTATGGGAATATTTGTATTGTCGGAACTGAGTTTGATAACTTGTTTAAATACGGCTTTATCTTCCCAAAACTTAATGTCCATTTCAAAAACATCATCGTATTCTTCAATGGGTACAATTACTTCTGAAACTCCACCATCAAGCCTTAATTTATCAGATTCTTCAAATGTAAAAACTGTTGGAAGTGGACCATCTTCAGGAATAGTAAGTGAATAAAGATGATATCCTTTATCGATCTCAGCATTGAAAAGCAGTTCAACTGTATTTGGGCCAATCTTTTTGGCTACAATTTCCCATACAACAGGTTCCAGAATTTTTGAAACAGGAGCATTGCTGGCTTTAGGACTCCCCAATGTAAACGAAAAGTCAACCTCAGTTGGAGGAAGACATTTAGT
>CALCGQ010000351.1 GCA_937901015.1 uncultured Bacteroidota bacterium
GCAATGTGATTTTTTATGCTACTGGCAAGCCCTGAAGGGTCTGGATAATACCAGGCAGCATCTTTATTGGTATTTCCATCTACAACAATATCATAGTATGATGCTGTACCTTTCCAATGACAAACAGTATTGGTTTGACTATCTGTAAAATACTCTTTTTTAATGGATTCTTTGGGAAAATAGTGATTTCCCTCAATTACAATTGTTTTTTGACTTTCTGCGATTACTGTGTTATTCCAAGTAGCTTTCATATATTATGATCGCTATGGCTTAATTTTCCATAGCGAATTCACAAAGTATTGACGCTCATCAAAGAAATTCCTTACAACTTCGAAACCTGATTTTATTGCCAGATCGTTGATCATATCAAGATCATATTTTTGAGATATCTCTGTAAAGATCTTTTCGCCTTTTTCGAAATGAATGTTTTGATCAAGATTATTAATGGATATTGTTTGTTCGATTTTGCTTATTAAATAGCTGCTTGCAGTTCCTGTATCAGGATTATATTCTTCTCTATGGTAGAATTCATCAATGTTGAAATTGGCACCTAATTCATCATTAATTCTTTTAAGTAAATTAAGGTTGAAAGCAGCGGTATGACCATAAGGATCGTTATATGCATTCAATATTATATTGGGATCCTTTTTCATGTCGAAACCAATAAATAGAAGATCATTGCTGCACATTACTTTTCTAAGGCCTACCAGAAAGTTAAAGGATGTTGAATCATTGAAATTACCAATATTTGATCCAAGAAAAAGAAGAACCTTTTTTAGATATCCATTCGGTTTGATGTCACCAATAAGATTATAATAATCACCAATTAATCCATTAACTTTTAGGTTGGGTAACTCTGTTCTTAGATCTTCAATAAGACTCAAAACAGCATCACTTGAGATATCTATTGGTGAGTATTTGAAATTTGCGTTTTCTTCAAGAAAATGGGAAAGCAATATTTTGGTTTTAGTACCATCACCAGCTCCAAGCTCGATGAGGTCAAAACTTTCATTATTTTCAGAAAATGAAGCGAGAATTTCTTGTTTTAAGTTTGAGAAAATCTCCAACTCACAATCAGTTAGGTAATATTCAGGCATTCTCATTATATCCTGGAATATCTTACTTCCCATTTCATTATAAAAGTACTTGGATGAAAGATATTTAGAATCGGATGTTAACCCTTCTATTGTATCAACAGCAAAATCGTTTTGTACTATGGTATTTTGTGTATTATCCATAAATAGCTATTCTGGATTTCCAGTTTCAAATGGATTGTCAGGATCATTGCTCCACTCAAACCATCCACCATCAAAAACACTCACTCGAGGCCATCCCATTAGCCAAGCATTGAAAAATGCCTCACTGCCTCGCCAGCCTGTTCCACAATAAAATGCCAGATGCTTATCTGGGGTAATGCCAATTTCTTCCCAAATTGCCTGTACTTCATGAAACTCACGTATGGTATGATCCAGATTGCGGTAGTTTTCCATATGATAAGCATCTGAACCACAATTGCCGAATACTGCTCCCGGGATTCTCCCCTTTTTCTCAATATAGTTATAACCGCTAACTTCGCCAATATATTCGGGCCAGCTTCTAACACAGATAAGTTCGGCTTCTTTTGAACTAAGCATCTCTTTTGCTTCAGGAACATCAACCGCAAGCTCTGGTTTTTGAGGAATAGGTACTCCAAAATTAGATACAGATGTTTTTGCCACATCTTCGGTACTTACTTCAAAACCTTCATCTTCCCATGACTGAAAGCCACCATTTAGGATTCTTACGTCCTTAACTCCTGCATACATCATGATAAACGCATTACGGATTGCGCCAATATCACCAGCTGCGCTTCCTGGAAATGGGTCATCGTTATCAGGGAACATAAATTTACCATAAAGAACAACGGTTGTATCGGATGTAATTCCATGTTCTTCCAGAGCATTCTTTAACTGATCTGGAGATCTGCGATTCCATGTTTCAGGAGCTTCCAAAGCCAAAGTATCCATATCAATTGCTCCCGGAATATGGCCACTTAAATATGCATCACGATTTCTATAATGTGAATGTACTACAATGTATTTATTATTTTCATAAAGCTGAGGTTTACTACCAGATATCAACGTATTAACCCATTTTGCTGATACAAGTTGTTTATGTTTTTCAAGCTTGTCAATTGGCAGATCAGGATTAGCGCTCCATTCTTCAACAAAGTGATTGTATATTGAAACATCATTATATCCTGCACGCTTAAATAGCTCTGCTACCTTTTCTGATTCTTCGGTGTCATAACCATAAATCACTAATTCGTTTTCTGGAAAAATACCCTTGGACCTTACAATCTCAATCCAGTCCATGTACTTTGTCCACTTTGTAGGAAGACTTTTTGCACCTTGAATGTGTCCGCCTCTTGACTCGTTTTTAACACACCACCCATTGTATGCATCAACCTGTCGGATGTCAACTAAAATGGCATTTTTATTATTTAATTTTTTTTGAAGTTCGGTAGTTGATATATTCATTTAGTATTCTAATTAAATGTTAAATGTAGTCATTTCATATGACTCTAAGTAGATGTTTTATCTGGTTGATGATTCTTATTGCTAGGTGTTTTTGGTAGTATTAGAATTCGTAACGACTGATCATAAGTGAAATAGCTCCACGACCAGTTTAGAAATGTTGATATTCTATTTTTAATACCAACAATTGTAAAGAGGTGTACAATGGACCATAATACCCATGCAATAAAACCTTTAAGTTTAATTTTTGGAAGATCTGCAACTGCCAGATTATGTCCTATTGTTGCCATTGAGCCTTTGTCAGTATATTCAAATACCTTCCTTGGTTTTCCCAAACCATCAAGTATTATATTTTTAGCAAGTAAGCTAGCCTGCTGGATCGCTACTTGTGCTACCTGAGGATGACCAATAGGGTAACGAGGAGTTTCCATTATACATAGGTCACCAAGGGCAAATATATTTTCTAAACCCGATACTTGATTGTGTCTATCTACAATAATCCTCTTTCCTTTTCCAATAGCTGAATCTGGTATTCCTAGTATGCCATTGGCAACAACTCCTGCAGACCAAATTACAGTTTTGGATTGTATATTATTATTGTCGGATATCTTTAGTTCGGTACCATCATAGTCATCAACGCTTGTGGAAAGATGAACCTCGACGCCTAGTTTTATTAAATATTTATGTGCTGATTGTCCTGAACTATCCGACATTCCGCTAAGAAGTTTTGGAGAAGCTTCATACAGAACGATACGCATTTTTGTCAAATCCAACTCTGGATAGTCCT
Organism: uncultured Bacteroidota bacterium; assembly: GCA_937901015.1. Lineage (GTDB taxonomy): Bacteria > Bacteroidota > Bacteroidia > Bacteroidales > F082. The sequence goes on from CALCGQ010000351.1 coordinate 3,304, forward strand.
TTGGGAATATAAATTTTTTCATTTCTGCCAAAGCTCCTGCAAGTTCTACCCCTGTTGGGCCGCCACCTACAAGTACAATGTTTAGATATTGATTGATACGTTCAGGTTTGGTTTCCAATAATGCTTTTTCAAAATTCTGCAGAATTGTATTTCTTATTAGAATAGCATCGGATGCAGTTTTCATGGATAGAGCATTGCTTTCAATATTTTTTTGTCCGAAAAAGTTTGTACCAGCTCCCATGGCCAGAACAAGTTTGTCATAGCTAAGTATCCCAATATTTGTCTGGATTTCTTGTTTTTCAGTGTCAACCCTTTCAATGGTAGCAATTCTAAAGTGGATATCCTTTTCGTTTTGAAGAATCTTCCTTAGGGGAAATGATATTGCACTAGGTTCAAGTCCAGCAGTGGCAACCTGGTAAAGTAGTGGTTGAAATTGATGAAAATTATTTCTATCTAACAATATGATCTGGAATCCTTTGCCTGCCAACTTCCTTACCAATTTAAGGCCTGCAAATCCACCACCAACTATAACAATCCTACTACTTTTTGCTGTGGGTATATTAGGAATATATGTCTTCATTTGGCTACAATTTGTAGTTTGTAATAATATGTCGTGATTAATGGGAAAACCTGACAAAAAAAAGCCGATTCTTAATTTAAGAACCGGCTTTAGAGTTTAAATATCGTATGTTACTCTACAACTTCCACTTCTGATGGAGCTGCAATTTCTTCCACTTCAACAATTGTTACTGGTCTTTCTGTTACCAATGTCATTTCATCAATAAGATTAGTAGCACCTGCGAATTTGTCAACGATGAACATAACATAACGAATATCCACATTGATAGTACGTTGTAATTCTGGTTCAAATGCAATATCGCCACTCATTGCTTCCCAGTTACCATCAAAGGCTAGTCCAATTAATTCTCCATTTGCATTAATTACAGGACTACCGGAATTACCACCTGTAATATCATGAGTGGTTAGAAAGCAAACTTTCATAACACCATCTTCACCATATTGACCATAATCTTTAGCTTCATAAAGCTCCTTCAATTTAGCAGGAACAATGAATTCCCAATTTGAAGGATCTTCTTTCTCCATAATACCATCCATGGTTGTGAAATATTCATAATGAACAGCATCCTCAGGATAATAATCCTGAACAGTACCATAAGTTAATCTCATGGTGAAGTTGGCATCTGGTGCATAGTTACGATCAGGGTTCATCTCACGAAGGCCGGCAATATATAAGCGATGACCTACTGCAAGCTTTTCATTAGCTTCTTTTAACTTGGCTTGCATTTCTCGGTAGGATGTAAAGAACTCTTTAACTGCAACCATTGCAGGATCTTTTGCAAGCTTCTTTTTATTAGGGTTAGCTAAGAAAGCATCTACTTTATCCTTGCTTGTGAATATTGATTTGCCATATACATAATCAGCATATTTATTGTAATCACCTTTAAATTTCTTATCCATCTTAAGGAGATATGCTGGTTGCTGATCAAGAGGTACATTTTTATGGTACATCTTCATCATGGAAGCAAAAATATTCTTGTCGATTGAAAGGTTATAATCCTTGAAATAGCCATCGGCACTTCCTTTTAATCTGGCAACGGTTTCATTTATTTTTTCATCAGTTGCTTCTTTATCATTTAGCAGTTTGTTCAAATTGTTAAATCTATATGCAAAACCAAGAATTTCAGGACCACGATAAACTGCTTCACGGAAATAAGTGTTGGCAAGATCGTATTCTCCTTTTGTGTCATATGCTTCTTCAATAAGTACCAGAGATTCGCCATACTTCATTTTTGCCTTTGGATTCTTATTAAGCCAGTTTTGGAATTCGGCTTCCTCTTTCTGTTTCTTTTCTTTTACTTTTAGTCTTTTTAAACCTTTGGTTTGACCAATGAAGTATTTCCAATAGTTTGCTGTACGTGCAAATTTTGAAGCGTATTGTAAACGAACTGCTTCATCAGCATCCATACCTTCACGCATTTTGGCAAGTTTCTCAGCACGGATATCTACAACAGTCATATTTGTGCTATTGATAGCCAAATCAATTCCAAATGAAGAAAGAAATCTATCGGTTCCACCTGGGTAACCCATGATCATAGCAAAATCATTTTTTTCAACACCTGCAATGTTAACTGGTAGGAAATGTTTTGATTTCAAAGGAACATTTTCTTCGGAGTATTCTGCTGGTTTTCCATCAGGGCTTGTATAAACTCTGAACATTGAGAAATCACCAGTATGGCGAGGCCACATCCAGTTATCGGTGTCAGCACCAAATTTTCCAATTGACTCAGGAGGAGCTCCAACTAGGCGAATATCAGTAAAAGTTTCGTATACAAATAGATAATATTCATTGCCACCAAAGAAGGAAGTTACTCTTGCGTTGAAATGTGTGTCTTTAGTTGCGAAATCTTCAATATATCCACTGTTTTTACGAATTATTTCTGCTCTTTCATCAGGTGTCATATCAGGAGTTGTGCCGTCAAGAACTTTTTCCGATACATCTCTCATATGATCTAAAAACTGAACCTTTAAACCAGTAACCGGAATTTCTTCCCCTTTGTTCATAGCCCAGAAACCATCATCTAGATAGTTTGCTTCAGGTGTACTTACTTTTTGTATTGAACCATAACCACAATGATGGTTTGTAAGTATTAATCCTTCAGGTGAAATAATCTCGCCAGTGCATCCACCACCAAAAATGATAATTGCATCTTTCATACTGCTATTATTCACATCATAGATGTCCTGCGCTGAAAGTTTCAACCCCATTTCCTGCATTTCTACAATGTTCTTATTTATTAGCAAAGGAATCCACATTCCTTCGTCAGCTTTTGTGCTTGTACTAAAGCCAATAACAAAAGCAATAACTACTATTAGTAATTTTTTCATTTTGATTAGTTTGTTAAATATATTTATCTCCTTTTTCAACTTTTACGTCAGCTACAAACTGTCGTATTTGTTGTTCATCTTCTTTTTTACATACCAATAATGTGTGATCCTCTTCCACAACAATATAATTATCAAGTCCTTGTAATACAACAAGTTTATCGTTTGGCATGTTTACAATACAGTTGCTTGTATTATAAAGCATTACATTCTTTCCAACCGTAGCATTATTGTTTTCATCTTTGTCGCGGATTGTGTAAAGTGATCCCCATGTTCCCAAATCAGACCACCCAAAATCAACCGCTAAAGTGTAAACATTTTTTGCTTTTTCCATAATTCCATAATCAATGGAAATGTTTTTACAAACAGCATAAGTATCAGAAATGAATTTCGTTTCACCATCAGTATTATATATGCCTGCACCTTTTTCAAATAGTGTATCTACATCTGGAAGCAGATTGTTAAAGGCATCCATTATACTATTTAGCGACCAGATAAAAATACCAGAATTCCATAAAAAATCACCACTTGCTAAAAATGACTTAGCAATTTCAAGATTTGGTTTTTCGGTAAAGGTTTTAACCTTGTGAAGAGGAATATCATCTGAATAAACCAACTCTTCTTTAAACTGTATGTAACCATAACCAGTATCAGGACGACTTGGTTTAATACCGAGTGTTACTAACCAATTATTTTCAGTTGCAGCTTGCATTGCTGTTTTGATATTTCTAACAAACTCATCTTCTTTAAGAATAATGTGATCAGAAGGGGCCACCACAACAATTGCATTTGGATTTTCTTCTTTGATTTTATAATTGGCATATGCTACACAAGGAGCAGTATTCCTGCGAGAAGGCTCACATAGTACTTGTTGTTCCCTTAGCTCTGGAATTTGTTCAAGAACGAGGTCTTTGTAGATTTCATTTGTTACAACCAGAACATTTTCTGCAGGACAAATATTTCTAAATCTTTCAAAAGTGAGCCTTATCAATGTCTTGCCAACACCAAGTACATCTATAAATTGTTTTGGTCTCGAAGTTTTGCTCATCGGCCAAAAGCGTGCACCCACACCTCCTGCCATTATTACGCAATAATTATTTTTATTCTCCATAGGGTTAATTTATGATGTATTAATGATTAATCAAAGTATAAAAATGGGCACCAAAAATACAAAACTCATTGGTATTTTGCATATCTATTAACATATTATGGTGTTTTGGTAATTATTGTAGTTGATTGAATAGTAGAATTATGTGCTTATTTCTGTAACAGGAGTTAATGGATGAAAGAGATATTGCTTTTTGTTTTGAGTATTTGTGCAAAGAAACCTTGTTCTTCTTTTTTTTCCTTTGATGAAAATAACACCAGTCACTGTTTTAAAATATGAGTTTTCCTTAAGGTCCTCCAGATGTGTATCAGTGTCACCTTGATCATACTTCTTTAGAACTCTTGACAATTTCAAATCGGAGCTGCTAGATGCCTTACTATTTACAATGCTTGTGTTTAGAACACTGTTAATGTCATCTGGAAAAATATTTTGTGTTAGTAAGGGAGCCATTAAATCTCGGTATGCTAATTTCCATTCAGACCCATGCGGCGACACTTTGTTTTTGAACTCTTCCCAAACCAATAGATGTGCTAGTTCATGAACAAATGTAATTAGGAATGCGTATGGGTTAAGATTATAATTTATGCTTATTCGATGGTTGCTGTTCTTCGAACTAGGTGGCCGATAATCACCGAATTTAGTGTTTCGTTTTTTGGCAATTTTCAGATGAACATTATTTTCCACTATCCAGTCCATGACCATATCAACAGATCCTTCAGGGAGATATTTTATGAGTAATTCTTTTTCTTTCATCTGGTTTGCAAATATAGCATGTAAGATAAATAATTACCCATAAATTGGTATTTACCTCAAATCCTGAAATCCACATTTTTACCAAAAAAATTCAAATGAGAATAATCATAATAATAATAGGTTTTGCAATCATTTCATCAGCATCCTATTCTCAGGTTTTAGGAATCTCAGCATCAAAATTAGCTTCCATAAGCGCTACCACAGCTGTTAAAAACCAAGTTGAGTTTGAGCCGGGTTTTGGTTATTACTGGGCTACTAAATATTATGATGAAAACGGCAAACTTCAAGAGTTATCTGCTGAAGGCGATAGTATTCATGTTTTCCAAAACATGGCATTTAGGATTACTTATGGCATAACAAACAAGTTTGAGACAGGGCTACTAATAGCATCCGATATGAGTTCTGTTTCATTTGGATTAAAATACCATTTGTTTTCCATTAACAGTTTTTCAGGTGGAATAATGTCTGGTGGTACTTTTGCCAATGAAAGTGATATTGTAGCTGTTAACTCAGGCATCTTCGGTAAGACAGTATCATTGGCCACAGGTTTGGCATTTTCCAATGAATTTTCCGAAAAACTTTCACTTGATTTTGATTTTCAATATCAGTGTATCAGAGATTATGATGTTTCATATTCCAATGATTTTTTTGCAAATGCAGAACTCTCCTATATATTTAATAATACAAATCAGGTAATTGGCGGGTTTTCATACACTAGTAATAATCATACACATAGATACGATGGCCATAATAATCAGCTATTGACTTTTAATCTTGGAGCTGCTATTATGACTGGCAAGATGTTTGAAATTGTTTTCTATACCCCAATAACAATTGTTGGAAAAAATTATGACAGGTTAAATGGGCTAAATTTTGCACTGACAATTTTTATTAATTAAAAATTAGACCTTAGCGTAAGAGAAACAATTTAATCGTCTAATTTTGATTGTAGTTTTTGAAAAAGCAATCAAAATGAAACGACATAACCCATTAACCCTTATTGCACTAATTATTTATACGCAGTTTTTACTTCCAGGTATATTGTTTTCACAGGATTCCACCAAATCATCCATGGAAAACGATACGTTAATTTCATTGTTCAACAAGTCCTATTTGAATTATAATCAGGATCAGATTATGGGTTTACCATTTCGAAACCTGTCTTCATTTGGACTTATGGCACCTTCTGCGTATTATTTAAAAGGAGGTGATATGAATTATTATGGAGTTTCCACAACTGGAAACAGCAACGTCTTGGACGGAATGCAAATCTCAGATATTTCCAATTTACCAATTAGAATTATTGACACTTACAGACTTTATATCAAACAAGCCCCAATTACAAGTGGTTTTTCATCGGGCGGTATAACATCCTTAGTAACTTTAAGTGATCCGGTTAAACCGATATTCTTATTTGATATAAGCACTAATCAGGCGATTGGACTTCAGGGCTATAAAGGAGAATTATATGTACATATTCCATTTGGTAATAAGAATAGAGAACAGAAACAGAGACCAAGTTTGTTAATTGCTGGTAGTTATGCATTGACCAATAATAATGATCCTGTATGGAAAGGAACTCAAAAGCTAGTTTCTGATAAACTACAATTGCTAACTGATAATCCACTCAGGCCATCAGGTGCAGGATCAGGAACATATAGTAATTCAAGTTTTATAACAGCTGCTGATATGATAGATCAGAAAGTTCCTGATAATAATGGTAGTAAGGGTTTTTATCCTTATGTTAAAATTGACTTTCCGATCTCAAAAAACATGAATCTTAGTGTTGGTAATTATTCAGTAATCGACGAAACAGATATTTATAATAGTGGTAATCGTATTTTTAATTCAAATAATAATAATGTAAGAACACGAAGAAATTTTGATAACTATTTGAACTTTAGGCATAGTTTTGATATCAGCGAAGACTTAAAAATAGGTTACAATCTAAATCTTCAATACTCAAATTATTATTCTAAAATAGCAAATCCACAGTTAGAAGATAGCTTTTTCGACTATGGTTATGTGGGTAAATTTACCTCATACAAGATGCCAACATTTGAACTTGGTAGTGATACTGTTGATGGTCAGTATTATGAAAATGTATGGGTGCTAAACTCATGGGATTATGATACACTTGTGGAATTTGTGCCTTCAAATTTAAACCCTGATTTATCATCTTATACATCTGGTTATTATGATATTTATTCCGGCCAGCCAGTTGGACATTATCAAAATCTTGATGATATTTTTCTGGGCGGTGGACTGATAAATGGGCATCAGCAGGAAAGTGTTTATAATATGTTTAATAATACGGGTTATTCCAACTCGGTATATGAGGAAAACAACCTTGAAAAGTTCAGAGCATCCTTATTATTTGAAGTCGATTACGGTATACATCATATATTGTTGGGTGGTGAATACAATAAGGAATCATTAAGTAATTATTCCATTGCTCCTTCAGGATTATGGAGTTTAATGCGCGGGCTTACTAACTTTCATTTAGGTGAGCTTGATAAGGATAATCCAATATTAGTAGCTTACAACGGTCATGTGGATACTATTTTATATCATCGAAAATATGATGCCAATGCTCAGCAAAATTTTGATAAGAACTTACGGCAGATATTGGGATTACCTATTGATGGTTTAGAGTATATAGATATTGATTCTTACGACAGAGCTAATAACACCATAGTTTATTACGATGAAAATGGTGTAATGAAAGAAATTTCAACACCCAAAGATTTATTGTCGCTGGATATGTTTTCCAATGATGAGCTTCTGAATGATGGCCCATCATATGTAAATTATTCGGGTTATGATTATAAAGGAAACAAATTAAAGGGTAAGGCAGATCCGTATTCCTTTTTTAATGATTTTTCAATAGGTGCATCTGAGCCACAATATTGGGCAGCTTTTATACAAGATGAATTTAGATGGAAGAATCTTCATGTACAATTGGGATTACGTGTTGATGTTTATGATGCTAATCAGCCGGTATTGAAAGATGAATACTCACTATACCAGATATCAGATGTAAATGAAGCCAATCAAAAGGGGGAGCTGGAATTTTCAAAACCTGAAAATATTGGAGATGACTATTCGGTATATGTAGATAAGGTTATTGATCCAACCAGGGTTACCGGCTATCGTAATGGTCACATATGGTATGATGAAGAAGGAGTTGAGATTCTTGATCCTTCTTTATTGGATGTTGGTTCCGGAATTTCTCCATATTTGAAATATCCAGAAGTACATGGGATGTATGGCGATTGGGAACCATCGATGACATTCGAAGACTATGCCCGAACAATTAATCTACTTCCACAAGTAAGTATAGATTATACTCTATTTAAGCAATTGAACATATACACAACTTATTCATCAACAACTCATAATCCATCTTACTATTCAAGATTTCGCCCTGAGCAATACTATTATTCCCAATATAGAAGTCAGGGCATTATGTCAAATTCTGCTCTTAAGCCAACACGAAATGATAGATTTTTTGCCGGTATAAAGGCTGCTTTTTTCAAGAAGGTGATGTTAGATATATCCTATTTGAACACTACAGTGGTTAACTTTGTTATTCCAAAAATCATGGACGGCGCCTATCCGATTAACTACGTCACATTTGTAAATGATCCTAATTCAATAACTACCCCTGGATTTGAGGCTGGAATCAGTTACATAAATAATACAGCTGAAGGTATATATGGAGGTATTAGTTATACCCAGTTATTTCCAGAAGAGCTTCAGATGTCGAGTTTTGGTGTAAGCGATAAGGTACTAAATGCAAATTTAGGATATCGATTTGGTAATCAGGGTTCAAATATTTTTAATGGATTGTCAGCAATAGTCTACTATCATAATAGAAGCGGTGTTCCATATATTGCAACCAATAATGGTTTTTATAGTCATATGGATAGAACTCCAAGTATTAATATGGTTAACATAAATATTAATAAGAAATTCATTATTGGCCAGAAAGCCTCATTAGATGTATACTTAATAGTTGAAAACCTCTTTAATTTTCAGAATGTCTTTAATGTATATTCCGATACAGGTGATGCTTCTGATGATGGATTTCTTTCCGATCCGGGTAATCAACAGTTTATTGAAAACCAACTGGATCCAGATTCATACAGGTTATTGTACGAAATGAGTTTGTATAATACTCGGCATTATGATATTCCACGGATTTGGAGGGTTGGACTAACATTTAGATACTAGCCAATGTTGTAACTGTCATCCTTTAGATGATAAGTATTGGTGTTTTTATAACTCCAATCTGAGCAATCGCAATCTTTTTTCTTTTTCTTAGGAGGGCGATATCCTGATCTTTTTGAAGCACATGATGATCCTATCACCACCAAACTAAGCAAGAAGACTATATATAATTTTGTTTTTTTCAAGACAGTTAATTAATTTGACTTTTCCAAAGTTTAAACTTTGGAAAAGTTGATAAAATTTCCACTGCAATTTTACGTTATTTATCAAAACGAAATTATCGATGACTTGTTGTTTTTAGGGAATATTCTTTTTATTAACTTAGCCGATGTTATTCATCAAACCCTATTGATTAATAATATTAAGTAAAAAAACCTTAGAATGGGATTTATAAGAGAAGCAGGCGATTATGTAATCTTGATGTTTGAAACATTCAAACGACCTGATAAGGGAAGGGTGTTTAGGCGACAGTTACTGATCGATTTTCATGCAATGGGTGTTGATTCCATTGGTATTGTTGTTTTTATTTCTCTTTTCGTTGGAGGTATTATTGCAATGCAAATGGCATATAATATTGATAATCCCTTGGTTCCACTTTATCTTGTTGGCTATACAACCAAGCAAATGATGATACTTGAGATTTCGCCAACAATTATGAGTTTGATACTAGCAGGTAAAGTTGGCTCAAGTATTGCCTCCGAAATAGGAACCATGAGAGTTACGGAACAAATTGATGCACTTAAAGTTATGGGTATCAATCCTGCTAATTATCTTATTCTTCCTAAAATTACAGCTGCAATGTTGTTTTTTCCTGTTCTGGTAATATTTTCCATTGCTGTTGGTTTGGGTGGCGGATTGTTAGCGGTTATTATTACCGGATCAGTCACTCCAACGGACTTTATTGATGGACTCCAGGCTTGGTGGGCCCCGTATGATATTTCATATGCATTGATAAAAACCACTGTTTTTGCATTTATAATTGCATCAGTATCAGGTTATAAAGGTTATACTGTAAGTGGAGGCTCGGTTGAAGTTGGTCGTGCAAGTACTAAAGCGGTTGTTGCAAGCAGCATATTGATAATTGTTTTTGATTTGATTTTAACACAAATGCTACTAACATGATTGATGTTAAAGACATATCAAAGTCCTTTGGTGACCAGAAGGTATTAAAGAATATTACTACTTCTTTTGAGAAAGGGAAAACAAACCTAATAATTGGGCAAAGTGGATCAGGGAAGACAGTACTTATGAAATGCTGCATTGGTTTGTTTGGAGTTGATGAGGGTGAGATATTTTTTGATGACCGTTGTTTTTCAGGGCTAAAAGAAAAGGATAAAAAGGAAACACGAAAAGAGATGGGAGTTTTGTTTCAGGGTGGGGCATTATTTGATTCTTTTACGGTTGAAGAAAACATTATGTTTCCATTGAATATGTTCACAAAACAAAGTTTTGAAGAAAAACTTGAACGTGTGAATGATGTACTTAGTCATGTGAAACTTACAAACGCGAATTTGAAATTTCCTGCTGAACTTAGCGGTGGTATGATAAAACGTGTGGCAATTGCAAGAGCCATCGCAATGCAGCCAAGGTATCTTTTTTGCGATGAACCAAACTCAGGCCTTGATCCAAAAACTGCAGAAGTTATTGATGAGCTAATTTCAGAGTTAACACATAAGTTTGATATGACCACAGTGATTAACACTCACGACATGAATTCTGTTCTTCAAATAGGCCAGAAAATTGCTTTTATCAATAAAGGAGAACTTTGGTGGGAAGGAGATAATATAGAGATTCTTAAAACAGAGAACAAAGAGCTGAATGACTTTGTATTCTCAACAGAATTAACTCGTAGAATTAAATAGTCAATTACATGAATGTAAATCTACTAGATATAATTATAATAGTACCCTTGTTGCTTTTTGCATGGAATGGTTACAAAAAAGGTTTTATAATTGAAATCGCTACCCTTGCTGCTCTTGTGATTGGTCTTTATATGGCCTTTTTCTTTTCTGATTTTGCTGCCAATATGCTAAATGATCTATTTGACATAGATCAAAAATATGTTGCCGTTATAGCGTTCTTAATGACATTTATAGTGGTAATATTTCTAGTAATCACAGTGGGTAAGATTGTACAGAAGTTTATTGAAGTGCTGTTATTGGGGTTTTTAAACAAACTGGCTGGAGCTGTGTTTGGAATGCTAAAAGGTGCCCTAATACTTAGCATATTGATTTTTGTAATTAACTATTTCCATTTTGGAGATTTCATATTTAAAGAAGATACCAGACAAAAATCAATATTCTATGAACCAATTGAGTCAATCGCCCCTAAATTGTACTCTTGGTTAGACTCGAAAAATTTTACCTTCGAAATTCCCGATAAGGAAGAAATATTAGAAACAGTTTATTAACTGAGGTTATAAATATAGATTCGTGAATGATGAATAGAACTAACTAATCACCATTCACAGCATATTTGTTATTTTTCAATGGCAGCTACACCTGGGAGAGTTTTACCTTCGATAAACTCAAGCATTGCACCACCACCGGTACTTACATAGCTCACATCGTTTTGAAGTTTGAATTTATTGATTGCAGCCACAGAATCACCACCACCTATCAATGAAAATGCTCCTTTTTTAGTTGCATCTGCAATGGCATGGGCAACCTCTATGGTACCTTCAGCGAAATTGTCCATTTCAAATACACCCATTGGCCCGTTCCATAATATTGTCTCGGAAGCCTCAATGATATCTTTAAAAGCCTGACCTGTTTCAGGTCCTATGTCTAATCCCATCCAACCATCAGGTATTTCATGCGAATTACAGAACTGAGTGTTTGCATCATTATCAAATTTATCGGCGCAAACGGCGTCTGTGGGAATATGGAAGCAAACATTATTTTCCTCAGCTTTTTCCATTGCCGCTTTGGCAGTTTCGATGAGGTCCTCTTCAACAAGTGAATTTCCAATGTCGCCTCCCAGCGCCTTGATGAATGTAAACATCATACCTCCACCAATTATTATATTGTCCACTTTATCAATAAGGTTGTTGATAATTTCGATTTTACCACTAACCTTAGCACCCCCAATAATCGCTGTGATTGGCTTTTTACCCTCCTTAACGACTTTGTTAATGTTTTCGATTTCATTTCCCATGATGTAGCCAAACATCTTATTTATTGGAAAATAATTTGCAATTATAGCTGTGGAAGCATGAGCACGATGAGCTGTTCCAAATGCATCGTTCATATATACATCCGCAAGGTTGGCAAGCTTTTCAGCGAAAGCTTCATCACCTTTGGTTTCTTCTTTATAAAAGCGTAGGTTTTCCAAAAGAAGAACTTCACCAGCTACTAATTCTTTTGACTTTTCAATTGCCTCTTCACCAATACAGTCATTTGCAAACTTAACATCAACGCCAAGTTTTTTTGATAGTTCAGGTATAAGATGCTCAAGTGAAAACTTGTGCTCTGGTCCATTTTTTGGTCTTCCTAAATGCGACATAAGTATTACAGCTCCGCCAGAACTTAGTACTTTTTTAATAGTAGGGATGGCTGCTCTGATTCGAGTGTCGTCAGTAATCTCAAATTTGTCGTTTAATGGAACATTGAAGTCAACTCTGATTATGACTTTCTTATTTGAAAAGTCAAATGTATCAATATTTTGCATGGTAGTAACTAGTTTTTGTTGTTGATAATATCTACAAAACTACTAACAATTGTAACATTGGGATGATTAACAGGGATTATATTCAAAGGATTTTTACTTTGCAATGAGAAATATATTGATTGGTCTAACTCAAACGTTTGTTATAATTATTTTGGAATTGAGGCGATCAATCTTTTTGTATAATCTGATGAAGGATTATTATATACTTCATCGGCATCACCTAATTCTACAATGCGTCCATCTTTCATTACCATAATTCTGTCGCTCATAAATCTAACAACGTTCAAATCATGAGAAATGAAAATATAAGTAAAACCAAACTCTTTTTTCAAGTCATTGAGCAGATTCAGAACTTTTGCTTGAACGGATACATCAAGTGCAGAAACAGCCTCATCACAAATAATAAACTTTGGATTAAGAGCAAGGGTTCTTGCTATAACGATTCTCTGACGTTGTCCACCAGAAAACTCATGGGGATATCGGTTGAAGTGTTCCTTTTTAAGCCCAACTTTTTCAAGAAGTAGAAGTACTTGTTCTTTTCTGGAGTTATTATTTCCATGTAGCCCATGAACCTTCATTGGTTCCATAATTGCATTCCCAATACTTATTCTAGGATTTAAGGAAGAATAGGGGTCCTGAAATACGATATTTATATCTTTTCTCTGTTTACGGATTTCACTAGAACTTAATGCAAGAATATCATTCTCATCATAGTAGATAGAACCATTGCTTGGTTCAATTAGTCTTAGAATACTACGGCTTAACGTAGTTTTTCCACATCCCGATTCACCAACAAGTCCAAGTGTTTCACCAGGATAAACTTTGAAGTTAACATCATCAACAGCAAAAAGGGAACTTGTTGTTTTCCCCCAGATATTTTTGGATAAGCTATATTCTTTATCAAGATGGTCAACACTAAGAATGGGCTCCTGTTTGTAAATTTTTTCATGTTGAGCAGCTCTAACACTGTTAGAGTTCATAGATGTATCAAAGGAATGACCATCCATAAAGTCCTCAATAACAGGTAGTCTTTCGAGTCTAATGTCGGTTGGTGGTCTGCAGGCCATAAGTCCTTTTGTGTATGGGTCTTGCGGATTATTAAAAATATCATTTATTTTCCCATGTTCAACAATTTGACCCTTATACATAACTGCTACTTCATCGGCAACTTCTTTAATTACCCCAAGGTCATGGCTAATGAATATTAACCCCATTCCATATTCCTTACGAAGATCGTTTAGCAGGCTAATAATTTCTTTCTGAACGGTTACATCGAGTGCAGTTGTAGGTTCATCGGCAATTAGCAAATCGGGTTTATTTGCAATGGCCATAGCAATCATAATGCGCTGTTTTTGGCCTCCCGATAATTGATGAGGATAACTGCTAAAAATATTTTCAGGTCTTGGAAGATTAACTTTCTCAAACAGATCAATGGTTTGTTTTTTGGCCTCAACCTTACTTGTTTTTTGATGCAATCTGATAATTTCAACTATCTGTTTACCACATCTAATTACTGGATTAAGTGCAGTCATTGGTTCCTGAAAGATCATAGAAATACGATTTCCACGATATTTTCGGATTTCTTTATTGGTTAGCTTTTGAAGATCAACCCCATCAAAAACAATATTTCCACCAAGTACATTTGCCTGAGGAGGAAGCAGTTTCATTATTGCCAATGCTGTTAATGATTTGCCTGATCCCGACTCACCAACAATACCGATAGATTGATTTCTATTGACGCTAAGGCTAACATCCTTAACGGCAATTACTTCGGTCGAGCCTGACCCAAAGCCTATTGTAATATTGTTAATTTCTAGCAAAACAAAGATTCATATTGATTTTAAGGAAATTAATAGTACTTTTGCACAAAATTTTCGAAACCAGATATACCAGACAAATGTCAGATCCAAAAGTAAGTATTTTTACCGGTCGTAAAACCCGTTATTTAGCTGAAAAAATTGCTGAGAGTTACGGAACAGAACTTGGTAAGTCGATTGTTACTAGTTTCTCTGATGGGGAATTTCAAACTTCCTATGAAGAAAATATTCGTGGTAAAGATGTTTTCATCGTTCAATCAACGGTTTCTCCAGCAGATAATCTTCTTGAAATGCTTATGATGGTCGACGCTGCAAAGCGTGCATCTGCAAGGAAAATAATCGCTGTTATTCCTTATTTTGGATATGCTCGTCAGGATAGAAAAGATAAACCTCGTGTTTCAATTGCTTCCAAGCTTATTGCCAATTTATTGATTTCAGCCGGAGTAAACAGGGTTATAACAATAGATTTACATGCTGATCAAATTCAGGGTTTCTTTGATGTACCTGTTGATAATTTGTATGCATCTAATATTTTCATGGATTATATCAGAGAGCTAAACCTTCCAAACTTGGTTATGGCTTCTCCTGATACTGGTGGTACACGCCGTGCTGCATCATATGCAAAGGCTCTGAATACCGGATTTGTTATTTGTTACAAACAACGTGCAAAACCAAATGTGATTGAAAAAATGGAGTTGATTGGTGATGTTGAAGGTAAAGATGTAGTTATTATTGATGATATTATTGATACTGCTGGTACCATTACTAAAGCAGCAGATTTAATTATTAGTAAGGGAGCAAGTTCAGTTCGTGCTTTCTGTACACACCCAATTTTCTCAGGTAGTGCTTATGAGAAGCTAAGCAAATCAAAATTTGATGAGATAGTTGTAACTGATACCGTTCCTTTGAAACAGGATCTTGGAAAAATTAAAGTGTTAAGCACAGCTAGTTTATTGGCTGAGGTGATTCACAGAGTGCAGAGTTTTGAGTCAATTAGCTCATTATTCGATATAAGACAGAAATAGATTAACGAATTATTATACATTAATTTAATTTTAATAAAATGAAAAAAGTATCATTGAGCGGTTCTCTAAGAGAGAACGTAGGGAAAAAAGATGCTAAAAAGCACAGAAGAGAAGGTAATATTCCATGTGTTATTTACGGTGGTGAAAAGCAAATTCACTTTTCAACAAATGCAATCAAATTTGACAAAGTAATTTTCACACCTGACGTGTATTTAATTACAATTGATGTTGAGGGAAAAGAATATCTAACTATTCTTCAAGCTGTTCAATATCATCCGGTATCAGATAAGGTTCTACATGCAGATTTTCTTGAACTAGTTACAGGAAAAGAATTAACAATTGGTATCCCGGTTAGTTTAGTTGGAACATCTCCTGGTGTTATCGCTGGTGGACAGATGATCAAAAAAATGCACAAACTACGTCTAAGAGGCTTAGTTGAGCATTTCCCTGAAAAAGTTGAAGTTGATATCTCAAAGCTTGTAATTGGAACTTCTGTTAAAGTTCGAGACATTGAATTAGAAAACTTAGCTTTATTGGATCCTCCAAACTCTGTTATTGTACGCGTGAAAACTTCACGTAATATAGCTGAAAATGAAGAAGATGACGAAGATGAAGAAGGAGAAGAAGGAGAAGAAGGAGAAGCTGCTCCTGCTGCTGAAGAATAGTAACATTATTAAATAAATATAAAAAAGGGATATGGGGATTAATTCTCTTTATCCCTTTCTTTTTATAAGTATTTTTGATTTTTTATTAATTAGCAAACAGTGAAATACTTAATAGCAGGATTAGGAAATATAGGTGCTGAATATTTAAATACCCGCCATAATATTGGTTTTGAGGTTGCTGATATTTTGATCCATGACCTTAAAGGAGAAGTGAAAGTTGAAAGACTTGCAAGCCTTTCACGTTTGAAATACAGAGGTAGAACTTTGGTTGTTATTAAGCCAACAACTTATATGAATCTCAGTGGTAAGGCCATTAAGTATTGGCTTGAAAAAGAAAAAATACCCAAAGAAAACCTTATTGTTATACTTGACGACATAGCTCTTCCTACGGGCACATTGAGAGTGAAGGCAAAAGGTGGAGATGCAGGTCACAATGGTTTAACTGATATAATTGAAAAACTAGGAACAAATGTTTTTCCAAGGTTACGCATAGGTGTTGGTGATAACTTTCCAAAAGGCCGACAAGTTGACTATGTTTTGGGTCAATGGACAAAATCCGAAGAAAAACTTATGTTGCCACGTATTGAAGTTGCTGTTGATATTGTAAAGAGCTTCGTAACTGTTGGAGTTGAAAGAACCATGGGGGCTTATAATAATAAATGATACATATTATTTGCTAATAACTGCTAAATTATAACAACAGAATCCAATTTAACCTAATCTATACCTATAAGTAATTAGGTAATACTAGTAAAATCAATATAAACAGGTACTAAAGTTTCAACGAATATCCTTATTTTTACATCGTTAATGAACTCGGATATGGTAAAAACTGCTATTATAATTGATGATGAGGAAGCTGGAATTGCTAATATGGAAAGACTCCTTGGTTATTGTAGTGATATTAAAGTTGTTGCTAGTTCACAAGTGCCCGAAGATGCAATTGAATTAATAACAATTAATAAGCCTGATATCCTTTTCCTTGATGTTGAAATGCCTAGAATGAGTGGTTTTGAGGTGCTTGAAATAACTAGAAATCAAGGATTAAGCCCAATTGTAATCTTTACAACAGGATATAATCAGTATGCGATTAAAGCTATTAAGGCTCAGGCATTTGATTATTTATTGAAACCAATAGTGTTGGATGAGCTAAAGGATACTTTATCAAGATTGTCAAATACAAATATTATCGGACATAGGGTAAATGCTGATATCACCAATTTGTTAAGTCCACGGGAAGTTGAAATACTAGAGATGGTAATTCAAGGAAAAACGAGTAAAGAAATTGCTGCTGAGTTGTTTATTTCCAAAACAACAGTCGACACTCATAGACGCAATGTACTTGATAAAACAGGTTGCAGAAGTACTTCCGAATTACTAATGAAAGTTATTAGCTAATTAGAATAACTTTAGCCTACTAACCGCTCTCTTACCACACCACTTATATCATCAATGGAAATGCGTTCTTGAACCATGCTATCTCTTTCGCGGATTGTAACGGTATTATCTTCTAGTGTTTGATGGTCTACAGTAACGCAATATGGAGTACCAATTGCATCATGACGACGGTAACGTTTACCTATCGCATCTTTTTCCTCATAGAAACACATATAGTCAGACTTAAGCTTGTCCATTATCTCACGGGCTTTATCAGGTAGTCCATCTTTCTTTGTAAGAGGGAATACAGCTATTTTATAAGGAGCAAGGACAGGAGGTAATTTCATAACCACACGACTGTTACCTTCTCCAAGATCTTCTTCAGTATATGAATTACTGAGGATTGCTAAGAACATACGGTCTAATCCGATTGAAGTCTCAACAACATAAGGCACATAACTTTGATTTAGCTCAGGATCATGGTAACGAAGTTTTTTACCGGAGTGTTCTTCATGTGCACTTAGGTCGAAATCAGTTCTTGAGTGGATGCCTTCCAGTTCTTTAAATCCCATTGGGAAATCGAACTCAATATCAGCAGCAGCATTCGCATAATGAGCAAGTTTATCATGATCATGAAAGCGGAACTTTTCGGCTGGAATGCCAAGAGACTTATGCCATTCCATACGTTGTTCTTTCCAGTATTCATACCATTTCATTTCTTCACCCGGTCGAACAAAGAATTGCATTTCCATTTGTTCAAATTCACGCATACGGAATATAAACTGACGGGCAACAATCTCATTTCTAAATGCTTTACCAGTTTGGGCAATTCCAAATGGAATCTTCATTCTACCGGTTTTCTGAACATTCAGATAATTCACAAAAATCCCTTGAGCAGTCTCTGGACGTAGGAATATTTCATTTGCTCCTTCAGCGGTTGAACCCATTTTGGTTGAGAACATCAGGTTGAACTGTCGCACTTCAGTCCAGTTTTTTGACCCTGACATGGGACATACAATGCCAACATCTTCAATGAGAGTTTTAATGGCATCCATATCGTTATTATCCATTGCAGGATAAAGTCGGTTTTTAATGCCATTTATTTTTTCAAGATTAGCCAGTACACGTGGGTTTGTTTCTTTAAACTGTTTCTCATCAAAAGAATCACCAAATCGCTTGGCTGCCTTTGCCACCTCTTTGTCAATTTTACCTTCAATCTTTGCTAAATGATCTTCAATGAGCACATCGGCGCGGTAACGTTTTTTGGAATCTTTATTATCGATCATTGGATCGTTAAATGCATCCACATGGCCAGATGCCTTCCAAATTGATGGGTGCATAAATATTGCGGTGTCAATACCAACAATATTTTCATGCATTTGAACCATTGATTTCCACCAATAGTCACGGATATTTTTTTTTAACTCAGAACCATTTTGAGCATAATCGTAAACAGCACTAAGGCCATCATATATTTCACTTGATTGGAATACAAAACCATATTCTTTCGCATGTGCGATTATTTTTTTAAGTAGGTCTTCGTTGTTTGCCATGTGTTATTATTTTTTAGTTGTCATTCTGAGCATGGCGAAGAATCTCCAATTGAGATATTTCGCTTTTTTCAATATGACAGTAAATATTTAGTTAGTGAAAAAGTCGATTACGTTACCAAGAGAGCTAGATGTGCGTTTATAAAACTCTGTATATCCACATTGAGTGCAAGATATCGTAGTGAATTTCTTATTCTGCACATCGAAAATTTTTGCAAATGCACCACCTGTGGCTCTCATTTCATCAGCTTCATAGTGCTTGCTACCGCATTTAGGACAAACGTATTCTTTTTTTTGCATTGTGTTATTAAATTGGTTTGTCATTCTGAACGAAGTGAAGAATCTCAAATTAACAGAGATCCTTCGCTGCGCTCAGGATGACAATTATTTTTTTAGTTACCCAAAGTAGCAACCATTACTGCTTTAATGGTATGCAGTCTGTTTTCAGCTTCATCAAATACCACAGAAGCTGGTGATTCAAATACATCATCTGTAACTTCCATAGCTTCAACACCAAATTTTTGGTAAATCTCTTCACCAACAGTTGTTTCACGGTTGTGGAATGCTGGTAGACAGTGTAGAAATTTAGCTTTAGGATTACCAGTTTTTAGCATCATATCAGCATTAACCTGGTATGGAAGCATCATTGCAATACGGTCTTTCCAAACCTCATCAGCTTCACCCATACTTACCCATACATCTGTGTAAACGAAATCAACTCCTTTAACACCTTCAGCAACGTTTTCAGTAAGAGTAATAGTAGCACCAGTCTCTTTCGCAATTTCCTGGCATTCTTTTACAAGTTCTTCATCAGGCCACATTTGTTTTGGAGCAACAGCACGGAAATCCATTCCCATTTTTGCAGCACCAACCATTAGAGAATTACCCATATTATTACGAGCATCACCTGCATATACAAAACTAACCTGGTGTAAAGGTTTGTCGCTATGTTCCATCATAGTTAGGAAGTCAGCAAGAATTTGTGTTGGGTGGTACTCATCTGTAAGACCATTCCACACAGGCACACCTGCATATTTACCTAACTCTTCCACTATTGGTTGACCGAATCCTCTATATTCAATTCCGTCATACATACGTCCAAGTACTCTGGCAGTATCTTTCATAGATTCTTTTTTACCAATCTGAGTACCTGTAGGTCCCAAATAAGTAACTAAAGCTCCCTGGTCAAAAGCTGCAGTTTCAAATGCACATCTTGTACGAGTAGAAGCTTTTTCAAAAATTAAGGCAATGTTTTTGCCAACAAGTGTTTTTTGTTCAGTTCCTGCATACTTAGCTTTCTTCAAATCAGCTGAAAGCTCAAGTAGAAATTTTATTTCTTGTGGAGTGAAATCCAACAGCTTTAGGAAATTTCTGTTTCTAAGGTTGAATGCCATATCAATATGTTTTAGTCGTTAATAATTAATGCACTATATATAAAAATGCTGGGCAAAAGTAAGTAAATTTAGAGTATGGAAATTACTTAGATAGAGCTTTTATTAATTAGGTTAATTTGTTTGATGGGGAGAAGTTTTGAACCATATAAGGTATTTAAGGACATATAATATTTATCGACAGAATTATACTATTCCGGTAAATTTATAAAAAGTTCGTTCACATATGTTTTTTGCCCTTCTTTGAAGATATGCGTTACATTGAAATTGATTAGTAATCCTTCGGGTGCTTTAAGTAGTTTCATATATGTCATTATTTGAGCTTCATGAACTGGTAATACATATTCCACTGCTTTTATCTCCAAAGGAAGAACATCCTCAATGTAAAAGTCACATCTCAATTCGGTGTCTAATTTAAGTCCTTTATAAACTTCAGGAACTAATAACTGGGATTTGTAATTAATTCCTCTATTATTAAACTCATGGCACAAACACTTGTGGTACACGCTTTCCAATAGTCCGGGTCCAAGAGCTGTATGAACCTCTATTGCTGAACCATTAACTTTGTAGATTAGATTTTTGAGATAGGTTTTTGTTGTACTCATAATAGTAAGTTTTTATTTGTTTTGAACCATATAAGGAATTTAAGTTCATATAAGTTTTTCTGGATTTTTATATGTCCTTATATGCCTTATATGGTTATTAAATCGTGATCATATTCTATTTGGGTTATATAGAAAGTAAATATAATACTTTTGCATAAAAAGAACTAAGGATTTTAATTGCTATGATAATTGTTGATGATATATTGGTGTCGGACGAAATGAAGGAAGTATATTTTGCCTGTGATCTATCTGCCTGCAAGGGCGAATGTTGTGTTGCTGGTGATGCCGGAGCACCTTTGGATGAAGATGAAATATCTGTTTTGGAAGATGATATAGATGATATCAAACCGTATATGACTGAAAGTGGTATTGATGTTGTGGAGAATGTTGGTGTTTTCGAATACGATGAAGATGGCACATATGTTACACCTCTTGTAAAGGACGAGGAGTGTGCCTTTGTGTACTGGAAAGATGGAATTAGTTTCTGTGCAATTGAAAAGGCTTACAATGAGAAAAAGATTGATTTTCAAAAGCCAATATCATGCCATCTATATCCTGTCAGACTTAGTAAGGTTGGTAACTCAATAGCAGTAAATTATCACAAATGGGAGGTGTGCAAGCCAGCTCTAATCAATGGAAAAAAAAGCGGATTACCCTTGTACAGTTATTTGAAACAACCACTTACCCGACGTTTCGGAGCTGATTGGTATGAGAAGTTAGTGTTAAGGTTAGAATCTTGAGTTTGCATTTGAAATGCAATGTAAATAAGCACTCGTCACAGACGAGCGCTAACTAACATTATCCTTCAAGCGCGTTTGTAACGCGTTTGTATTCAAGGTTACAATTTAATTGCAACTATCAATTTCTTATTCAGCAGGAGCCGGAGCAAGAGCCATACCATCAAGTTCCTTATCGATATGGAACATGCCAGCTTTATCTGCACCAACAAGTTTAATTTTATCAAGAATTGTATTGAATAGGTTTTCTTCTTCCAATTGTTCAGTGATATACCATTGCAAAAAATTCATTGTTGTGTAGTCCTTTTCAGTAATTGCTACTTCGTAGAGATTATTGATTGATTCAGTAATATACTCTTCATGTTCCATTACTTTTTCAAATACATCCAATAATGATTCAAAATCATGTGTAGGCTCTTCAATATTCATTAACTGAGCTTTACCGCCTCTTTCATTCACAAAATGCACTAATTTCATCATATGCATTCTTTCTTCATCCGCATGCTCGTATAAAAACTTTGATGCTCCAGGATAGCCATTAACCTCACACCAAATAGCCATTGCTAGATATAGACGTGATGAATATTCTTCCTTTTTTATTTGCTCGTTTATAGCTGATTGTACATTTAACTTGATCATAGTATTTTTTTTACAAAGATATGTAATATGGGTATACCTACAAAACAAAAAAACGCAGAACCATAAGATCCTGCGCCCACTAATATATAGATATTAATTTAGTTATTCAATGCTTCAGCACCACCAACAATTTCTAAAATTTCATTTGTAATTGATGCCTGACGTACTTTATTGTATGTCTGTTTAAGGTCTTTAAGCATTTCATCAGCATTTTCAGTTGCCTGATGCATTGCTGTCATCCTTGCTCCATGTTCTGATGCAAAGCTGTCGAGTAATGCTTTGTAAAGCTGAACCTTAATTGCTTTGGGAACCAATGCTTCAAGAATATCTTCTTTATTGGGTTCGAAAATGTAGTTAGCTATAGATTCATCTTTATCCTCTTCATTATCGTTTTCAACGATAGGTAAAAATTGTTCTTCCTGAAGTAATTGTACAGCAGCGTTTTTAAATTGGTTGTAGATAAGAATAATCTTGTCAAATTTCTTATCAACAAAATTCTGCATTAATTCTTCCGCGATGGGAACAGTGTTTTCAAAACTTAAATGATCAAATATTTCAGCATTTATTTCCAATGGCTTGTAGCCTGCTGATATTAATCCGTCAGCTCCCTTTTTACCCAGGCACATTAAGCTAACATTGCCTTTGTTCATTTGCTCACTATACTTATGGTTTATAAGGTTTACTGCACTTTTTACAACATTTGCATTAAATGCACCACATAATCCACGATTTGACGTGATTGTGATAATTAAAACTTTATGATCACCACGATCAGCCCCAAATTTACCTTCATCAGAACCATCTAAATCCGCAGTAAGGTTCTGCATAATACTTTGCAGTTTTTGAGCATAAGGGCGCATATTTTGAATAGCGTTCTGTGCTCTTCTCAACTTAGATGCAGCAACCATTTTCATGGCACTGGTAATCTGACGTGTAGAGTTAACAGAGTTTATTCGTATACGTACTTCCTTAAGGTTGGCCATAATTAGTCAGTTTTTTCTTCGAATTGACGACTTACTTCAGCAGCAGCTTTTTTAAGTGCATCAATTAATTCGTCGGTATATTTCCCTTGTCCAAGTTGTGTAATAACATCTTTCTGATGAGTATCTAAATGATGTAGAAATGCATCTTGGAAGTCGATGATTTTATTAACAGGTACTTTTGAAAGAAGGTTTTGAGAACCACAGAAAATAATTGCAACCTGTTCTCCTACAGTTAGTGGTGAATACTGAGGTTGTTTAAGGATTTCAACGTTACGTTTTCCTTTTTCAAGTACAGACATTGTTGCAGCATCAAGGTCTGATCCAAACTTGGCAAAAGCTTCCAGTTCACGAAACTGAGCTTGGTCAAGTTTAAGTGTACCAGCTACTTTTTTCATTGATTTTATCTGCGCATTACCACCAACACGTGATACTGAAATACCTACGTTAATAGCCGGACGAATACCTGAGTTGAACAAGTCATTTTCAAGGAATATCTGTCCGTCAGTAATTGAAATAACATTTGTTGGAATATATGCACTTACATCACCAGCTTGAGTTTCAATAATTGGAAGAGCTGTTAATGATCCACCACCTTTGATCATTCCTTTGATACTCTCAGGAATGTCATTCATCTGGTTTGCAATTTTATCAGAGTTAATAACTTTCGCTGCTCTTTCAAGTAATCTTGAGTGTAAATAAAATACATCACCAGGATATGCTTCACGTCCCGGTGGGCGACGAAGTAGTAATGAAACTTCGCGATAAGCAACAGCTTGTTTACTTAAATCATCATATACAACGAGTGCAGGATGACCAGTATCACGGAAGAATTCACCAATAGCAGCTCCTGCAAATGGAGCATAAAATTGTAGTGCTGCTGGATCAGATGCTGAAGCCATTACAATTGTAGTGTAGGCCATGGCACCATTTTCTTCGAGTATTTGTTGAATATTAGCAATGGTTGATCCCTTTTGCCCTGATGCAACATATATACAATAAACAGGTTCTCCTTTTTCGTAAAATTCTTTTTGATTTATGATTGTGTCGATGGCAATGGCAGTTTTACCAGTCTGACGGTCACCAATAATAAGCTCACGCTGTCCACGTCCAATTGGAATCATAGCATCGATAGCCTTAATACCCGTTTGAAGAGGTTCATTCACAGGCTGACGATAAATTACGCCAGGAGCTTTACGCTCTAATGGCATTTCATAAGTCTTACCTTCAATTGCACCTTTTCCGTCAATGGGTTCTCCCAATGTGTTAACAACACGACCGAGCATTCCTTCACCAACGTTTAGAGATGCAATACGCTTTGTACGTTTTACACTGTCACCTTCATTTATATCACCTGCTTCACCAAGTAGTACAATACCAACGTTATCTTCTTCAAGGTTTAGTACGATACCCATTAGTCCAGTTTTTTCAAACTCCACTAACTCACCCGACTCAACATTTGTTAAGCCATAAACACGGGCGATACCATCACCAATTTGTAATACCGATCCTACTTCTTCTAGTACTGCTTCTGTTTCGTAGCCTGCTAGTTCTCTTCGAAGAATTGCTGATACTTCAGCCGGTTTAATGTCTGCCATACGACGTAATTTTTTACTGTGTTAAAATTGTATTTCGTACAGGTTTTCTGAAAAACCCTTTTTTAACTTATTCAATTGATTAATAATACTTGCATCATACTGATAATCCTGAAAATTAACAACGAATCCACCAATGAGATCTTCCTTTATATTTTCAGTTAATTCAATATTCATTTTTGTAGCTTCCTTAAGCTTCTCGATAAGGGAGGCTGTAATCTTACTATCAGCTTTTTGAGCTGTAGTAATTGTAACAGGTAGTATGTTTTTGTATTCCATGTAAATGTCGTTAAACGCATCACATATATGTGGAATAAATTTTTCTCTACCTTTATTTGTGATTAATTGGAAAAACTTCATCGACAATTTCTGAAGATTTGACTCAAAAATGCTTGTCAGGATTTTGTTTTTCTTATAAGTATCAATCACAGGGTTTGCAATTATTACTCTAAGGTCACGATTTTCGGAAAACACTTTTCCAACTAACTCTAGGTCTGCATCTACTTTATCAAGTATCTTCATTTCCTCGGCTAGGTCGAACAATGCTGTCGCATAACGCTTTGATAATAATTTAATTCTCATACCTTAAACTAGTTTAAGCTGGTTTCCTTTAGTAGCTTTTCTGCGTAAGCAGTTTGTTGCTTTTTATCTTTAAGTTCTTCACGTAAAATCTTTTCAGCAATTTCAATGGAGTAGGTTGCAATTGTATTTTTAATTTCAACTATTGCTGCTTTCTTCTCACTTTCAATTCTCTCTCTAGCACCCTCAACAATTTTGTCAGCTGCCACCTGAGCTTTACCCTTGGCTGCATCGATCATCTTCTCTCTTAAAGCACGAGCTTCCTTTAGAATAGAATCTCTTTCATCCTTGGCTTCTTTAATCAATTCTTCATTACCAAGTTTTAAGCTTTCCATGGCTTCACGAGCCTTTTCAGCTGATTCTAATGCTTCCTCGATTGATTTTTCTCTTTCCGCAAGAGCAATAATAATTGCTGGCCATGCAAATTTGGCTAGTATCCATAATAGAATACCAAACGCAAGGGTCATCCAAATTACAAGTCCAAATCCAGGATTTATTAATGACATAGTTTATATTTTTTTCAGTTATTCAATTTCTTATCCAAAAAAAGTAACTGATATGATGCAGCCAACCGCTACATCATATCAGAATTGTCGTTGTTGTTTATAAGAATACAATTAACAAACACACAACGATTGCAAAGAATGCAACACCCTCAATAAGAGCAGCAGCAACAATCATATTTGAACGAATGTCACCAACAGCTTCTGGTTGACGTGCGATAGCTTCAACAGCACCACGACCAATTTGTCCGATACCAACACCTGCTCCAATAGCAGCGATTCCGGCACCCATTCCAGCACCCATTTTAGCGTAAGGAGCTAGATCGGCCACAGCTTGTAATAAAATTGCTAATAATTCCATAGTTATTGTTTTATTAATTTAATAATGGATAAAATTCAATTAATGATGAGCCTCCTCAGTTGCCATACCGAAGTAAAGAGCAGAAAGAAGCGTAAATACATAAGCTTGAATGAATGCTACCAATAGTTCAAGAACGTCCATAAAAATGGCAAATCCAACAGAAACAACAGCAACACCGTAACCAGCTCCAGCTGCAATTTCGCCAAAGATGAAAATCAAGCTGATAAAACCAAGTATGATAATGTGACCTGCACTTATGTTTGCAAATAAACGAACCATAAGAACAAATGGTTTTGTGAAAACTCCCATTAGCTCTACAAAAGGCATAAGTGGAACAGGTATCTTAAGCCACCATGGTACACCAGGGGCATTAACAATATGTAACCAGTAATTTTTATTTCCGCTAAAAGTTGTAATAATGAAGGTAAACATTGCAAGTACTCCGGTTACACCGATATTACCAGTTACGTTTGCTCCTCCCGGGAAGAATGGTACTAATCCCAACAAGTTATTTAACAGAATGAAAAAGAAAACCGTTAACAAGAACGGTAAGTATTTTTTATATTTTTTTTCTCCGATTGATGCTTTAGCAATATCATCACGAACAAATATAATAATTGGTTCAAGAAATGATTGTAATCCTTTGGGAGCTTTTCCTTCTCTCTTTTTGTATGATCTCGCCACAGATGTGAACACAAGTATCATAATAAACATGCTGAGAAAGATTGCAAGTACATTTTTAGTAAATGAGAAATCTAGAGTAGGTCTGATTTCTTCACCGTTAGCGCCTTTTCTGACTAGTTTGCCAGAATTCATATCATTATGTGATATAAAATATCCATTATGTTCTTTACCGTGGTGATAAACCGATGACATAAAGAAGTGGAATTTACCTTCGTCATACAGCATAATTGGCAGAGGAACAGCTATATGGGTGTGCCCGATGCTAATTATGTGCCATTCATAAGAATCGGTGATATGTTCAATGATCATTTCACCGGCTTTAAATTCTTCGTGTTCAACTTCTGTCTCCCAATTAGCGTCAGTTTTATCGGTTCCATGAGTGTCATGTTGTGCCGATAATTGATATGATGCTACAATAACAAAAATGGATATGATTGCTAAACGGGATATTGCCTCAAATCTGTGTAATATACTACTCATTTACAAAGGAATGTTGTTATGCATAACGCAGTTAAAATCGCGTGCAATTTTACGAATAATTACCGAATTAGAAAAACGATTTCATAATTAATTTACTCAGTGAATTTTAACCATGTCCACAGACCTTTGTGTAGAAGGATTCTAAATAAAATTCTGAATGATTTTTTTATTCATAAAATGCTTAATTTCACAGCAAAGCATTAAGTTCTAACAAAACTACCCAGCTTGAGGAGTTCAATATTTATTAAGAATACTTTAAGTAGGGTATTAAAACATACTACTATGAAAACTATACTCTCTTCAATTTTATTAAGTATCGTAATAATATTTACGTCATGTGATCTTCAAAATGAGAAAAAATGTCAAGAGGAAAAAGAAGCTATTGAGAACCTTCTCGAGAATTATATTATCGCAAATGAAAATCAGGATTTACAGTTAATTGAAGCCATTTGGGCATCCGATGATGATATTGTGCTTTATGGAACAGATTCAGATGAAAGGGTAGTTGGATGGGCTAATATAAGGTCAGGAATTAAAGAGCAATTTGGTTTTATTTCGGATACCTACATATCTGCATCAAATCAATTTATCAAGTTAAATTGTACCGGAAATACTGCATGGTTTGCTGAAACTCTGAACTATAACTATATGTACAAAGGAGTTGCCCATAGCTATGAAGGAATGAGGTTTACCGGTGTTGTTGCAAAGATTGACGACGACTGGAGACTTGTACAAACTCATCTCTCACTTCCAGCCTCGGTTGGAGTTGGGGATTAGATGATGAACGGTTTTTTGTGACGGATGACCGGAGATGGAAGACCGAAGACCGGAGATCGAAGACGGAAGACCAGAGACCGAATTTCAATACTATGTTATCCAGTGTATCTCCAATGCATAGAGGTTTAGTTTAAATTTTCAATTAACGTATTACTTATCACTTAACCACAAAGTCTAATATCCAAACATGGAAGAAAGGCTATTATACCCTTATTTCCATAAACTACTCACTTATTTCAGAAAACATTTTTCACAGTAAGGGTAAAAAGCTAGTTGTTTGTCTTATTTGTATAAGTATTTGCTAACAAGCAACTTTTGTCTTAATACCATAACCCATGAATAAGATTTACAAAGT
>CALCGQ010000352.1 GCA_937901015.1 uncultured Bacteroidota bacterium
TTTCCCAATTGGTTAAAACTTCATCTGCATCTTTAACTTCTTGATCTCCATAAATATGAGGGTGCCGGTAGATTAGTTTTTCAGAAATTCCATCCAGAACATCTTTAATGTCAAAGCTATTAGCTTCAGAACCAAGTTTAGCATAAAAGACTATATGGAGCATTAAATCACCAAGTTCTCCTTTTATTTCGTCCAGGTTATTATTGAGTATGGCATCCGACAACTCATATACTTCTTCAATTGAAAGGTGACGAAGACTCTCGAAAGTTTGTTCTTTATCCCAAGGACATCCCGCACGCAGGTCATCCATAATATTCAGTAGCTTACCAAATGCGTCCAGTTTTTCTTGCATTATTTAAAGCTCAATAAACGAAATAAGTTGTTTGCTGGTATAGGGTTTTGAAATGTATAAATCGAGACCGGCTTCCTTAAACTTTTCTTCGTCACCAGGCATTGCAAAAGCAGTTACAGCGATTATTTTTATTCTTGGCCAGTTATTCTCTTTCTCCATCTTTCTCATGGCAATAGTGGCATCGATACCATTCATAATTGGCATCTGGATGTCCATCAAAACTGCTTCATATTCGTTCTTTTCAAACAAATCTACAGCAATTTTGCCATTCTCAGCAAGGTCGAGAGTGTACCCTTTCATCTTTAAAACTGCCATGGCGAATTTTTGATTTAGCAGGTTGTCCTCGACTAATAATACGTGTTTTGATTTTTGCTTAGCTTTCATTTGTCTTAAATGAAGAATTTTGTTAAAGACAAATCTACTAAAAAATATAACCTGAGCATTTAAAAATGCTTTTTTATTCAAATTACCAAGTATGTTGATATAAAATTAGAATTAAATATGATTTTTCCGCGGTCAAGGTGATTAGTTTGTTATCATGGTGTAAATTTGCCACTGCATAATTATAGATGGAAGGAAAAAAAAATACCACACTAGTATTGACTATTTGCATGGTCTTGTTGGGAACAGTATTGTTGGCTCAACCTTCCAAACCCGCCACAAAGAGTAACCTAAGGGGTGAATTAAAAATGCATTATGGTTTTCTGTGGAGTCACCATCTTGAGTTGGATGCGTTTCGATCTCATTTCCCAGCCTTTGAAATAAGTTTGCAAAAGGCTACATATGGAAAACGCCGATGGGAATCAGAATATGCATATCCTATACTTGGACTTAATTTCTGGTATTCTGGAATGGGTGGTTTCTCTGAGCTAGGTTCTTCCTTTGCGATATATCCTTCCATTAACTTTCCATTGGTAAAGGATAGTTACAATTCTCTAAATTTTAAAATAGGATTAGGTGTAGGGTTTCTAACAAAGAAGTTTCATCGTATTGATAATTATAAAAATTTTGCCATTGGTTCACATTTTAACATCACCGCAAGTTTGTTTGGAGAATACAGAAGGAAGATCTCAAGAATGACTACCCTAACCATTGGTTTTGGGTTAACTCATTTTTCAAATGGTTCAATGAAAACACCAAACTATGGACTAAATATAATAACCGCATCCGTTGGATTTTCATCTTATTTGAGTTCTCCCAACAGGACTCTTAAGCGAAAAGTGCTGCCTGAATTGTACACATATGAATTTGATGGAAGAAAGTATCTAAGCATTGAATTCGCAACTGCACTTGCTTTCAAGGATATGAATCAGCAATATGGTCAGAGTTTTTATGTATTTGCTGCATTTGTAAATTTAATGGCCAGAGTATCTTATAAGAGTAAAATTGGTATTGGTCTGGATTTAACCCATGATGGATCAGATAAAATGGTATTAGAAATGAGATTTGTTGAGTATGAGAGAAATTCACAACTCACAAAACTAGGAGCGAATCTTGCATATGAACTGGTTATGGATCGTATGGCGATTCTATTTAATTTAGGGATGTATTTCAAAGGGCTAGATCGTAGTGAAGGTGATATTTATCAACGACTTACTTTTAAATACCTGGTTACTAAACGAATATTTGCTAATATGGTTCTTAGTGCCCATTTGGGCAAGGCTGAATATGTCGGTTTTGGTTTGGGTTATCAATTAAGATTTGTTTATAAACGCGAAATTAAACACAATTGAAAAAAGTAATAGCTATAATATTAGGACTAACAATACTGATATCCTGTAAAAAGGAGTCCATTAAGAATTGTAAACTTTCCAATGGAGATATTAAAACTGAACAACGTGTTATTAGTGAGTTTACTAATATATTGCTTAAGGACAATGTTAACTTAATACTTAATCGATCAAATAATTCAATTTTGGAAGTTGAAGCAGGCTCAAACCTAATCAGTGGAATAATTACGGTTGTTAATGAGCATGGAACTTTAGAGATTAGAAATAATAATGAATGTGATTGGGCTCGGGATTATAATACTCCTGTAAATGTATATCTAAACTACACGGAAATCGATACTATTGAGTACAGATCAATAGGTAATATTTCGACCACAGACACTATTTTAACAGATACATTATGGATTAGAGTTATGGAAGGAGCAGGCAAAATTGATATTGCCATTGATGTTGTCAGATTATATTGTGAGTTACATTATGGTACTGCTGACATTGTGTTAAACGGTAAATGCGGCTTATCATTTGTTTATTCCTCAAGTTTTGGATTGGTAGATCTCAGAGACCTACCAACTCCCATTGTTTTTGTTACAAGCAGAAGTAGTAATAATGTTTTTATTAATGCAACTTCTACTCTTGGAGCGTCAATTGTGAATATTGGCGATATCTATTACAGAGGAAATCCTCAGAATGTAACATTGGATAAAACAGGTGCCGGTAACTTAATTAAGCTATCCAATTAATAAGATTTCGCAAAAACAACACGTTGCTTAGAGGGTTTACCAGTAAGAATGCAACTACCTTCTTCCATAGGCTCATCGATGGGAATTACTCTGATTGTAGCTTTGGTTTTATCTTTAATAGCTTTTTCAGTTTCAGAAGTACCATCCCAATGAGCTCTTACGAAACCACCATCTTTAATTTGCTGGCAAAAATCTTCCCAAGTATCAACACTGAATGTATTCTCATCGCGAAACGAATAAGCCTTTTGATAAATGTTATCCTGGATTTGAACTAGCAAATTCTCAATTTTATCTCCTAATCCAATAACCTGCAGAGTTTCTTTTTCAAGAGTGTCTCTTCTGGCAACTTCCACGGTTCCATTATCAAGGTCACGTGGCCCAATTGCTAATCTTACAGGAACTCCTTTAAGTTCCCACTCAGCGAATTTAAACCCTGGTTTATGCGTATCACGGTTGTCAAATTTTACTGAAATGCCTTTGGATTTCAAATCAGTAACAATTTCATCAACTTTCTCACTTATAATATCTAGTTGTTCTTGACCCTTGAAAATAGGAACAATAACAACTTGAATAGGTGCAATCTGAGGTGGTAAAACTAAACCATTATCATCTGAATGGGCCATTATCAATGCACCAACAAGCCGAGTTGAAACACCCCAAGATGTTGCCCAAACATATTCTTTTTGGTTTTCTTTTGTTACATACTGCACATCAAATGCTTTCGCAAAATTCTGGCCTAAGAAGTGTGAAGTTCCTGCCTGAAGAGCCTTACCATCTTGCATTAATGCTTCAATACAATATGTTTCAACAGCTCCAGCAAACCTTTCGTTTGGAGATTTAATACCCTGAAGTACGGGCATAGCCATGAACTTTTCAGCAAATTCAGCATAAACACCCATCATTTTTTCTGCTTCCACTACTGCTTCAGCCTTGGTAGCATGAGCAGTATGACCTTCTTGCCAGAGAAACTCAGCAGTTCTAAGAAACAGGCGTGTTCTCATTTCCCATCTAACAACGTTTGCCCATTGGTTCACAAGAACTGGTAAATCGCGGTATGACTGAATCCATTTACGATAAGTATCCCATATAATGGTTTCAGAAGTAGGTCGAACAATTAATTCCTCCTCAAGCTTTGCATCTTCATCAACAACAATTTTTCCATTTTCGTCAGTTTTTAGTCGGTAATGAGTAACAACCGCGCATTCTTTAGCAAAGCCAGCAACATGTGAAGCTTCTTTACTAAAAAAAGATTTCGGTATAAATAAAGGAAAGTAAGCATTTTGATGCCCAGTTTCTTTAAACATTGAATCGAGCACGGATTGCATTTTCTCCCAAATAGCATAGCCATAAGGCTTTATAACCATTGAGCCACGTACAGCTGAGTTTTCAGCAAGGTCAGCTTTTACCACTAAATCATTATACCACTGGGAATAATTATCTTTTCGAGATGTTAATTGTTTTGCCATTTTTAGAGTTTGGTACAGTCTTTGTATTTTTTACGATTGAACCGCAAAATTAAACAATGTTTACAATTGCACAACATATCAGAAAGATGGAAACTACAAAAAACACACTACGCTATATAATGTTCGTTATGATTGCCGGAATTATAGCTTCGTGTTCTTCAACAAGCAATCTTCCTAATGATGACGTTTATTATTCTTCAAAAACTAAGAATCCCACTCAGTATAACTGGGATGACTTTCAGGCTAATGCACAGAATCATTCTGATAATAATGACGGAACTACTAGTAATGGTGGTACTGATGGTTATACTTCTGAATATTCACAAGGTGCAGGAGCTGGAGATGTTGCAAGCCAGAATGACTCAGGTGATTATGAGTTTGTAGATGAATATTATGATTCTGACTATTCCTCTCGTATAAACAGGTTTAATGGAAATGGTACTAGTGATGATTATTATTCTGATCAATATACTAATGGTTGTAATTGTGGTGGTGGATCGAATGTTTCCTTTAGCTTCGGAATGGGAGTAGGAATGGGATATGGTTGGTCCATGGGTTATGGTTACGGATGGCCACATTATGGCTGGGGTTATCCATCCTATGGTTGGGGTTATCCATATTATGGATACCCTTATTACGGTGGAAGTTATTGGTCTGGTTACAATCATGGTTACTGGGATGGATATTATGCAGGTGGCGGTTATTACCCTGGTGGTGGATACTACCCTGAATATGGTTACACTGCATCTTACCAACCTCGTGGTAGAGGAGCAGGTGGAAGTAATATCCCTAGATCCGGTGGCGGACGTTCAGGAAATACAGGCAAATCTACTCCTACTGTTGTTGACGATAATGTAGTTGCTAGAAGTGGCAACCTTGCATCAAAGTCTGACCCAAGTAATTCATATACAACCCCTAGGTCAAATGGGAACGCTGCTTCACGCAACCAAACTCCAAGATCTAATAAAACTAATGTAGTAGCTGATAATAATACTGTAAGTCCTAGAACCAATGAATATTCAAAACCAAAACAGAATACTCAGGCCGATCCTTCCAGTAATAAAAGTAGATATGAAAAGCCAAGGTCAAATACTCAACAACAAAGACAGGCTCCTAAATATCAAAAGCCAAAATCGTATGAAAGTCTACCTTCTCGTCAGCCTCGATCAAGCAAAGAGTATGTAAGATCTTCGACTACGAATAATAATAAAACTCAACAACGAAAAAGTACTAATACATATAACAGGTCTGCAAAACAGCAGAGTAATACTAGTACACGTACTAACAACAGATCAAATGTAGCTCCTAAGACAAATACAAAACCAACGCGTAATGTATCTACTCCTAAGAGTTATAGTTCACCTTCAAGGGGCTCTAAATCTTCAAGTAACTATAATAGTCCTTCAAGAAAATCCAGTACTCCAACAAGAAGCTACAGTTCACCTTCAAGAAGTAGTAGCGGTAGTAGTGGAAGTAGAAGTAGTAGCGGTGGATCAAGATCCAGTTCATCAGGCTCAAAAGGTGGTGGTAGAAGATAGTGGATTTCGAAACCAATCAAATGCTTTTAAACGGAACAACTAACCGGTGGAAGCAATGTTCTCACAATCTTATTTAATAACAACGTAATCTTAAGAAAATGAAAAGATATAGTATAATAATGCTCCTGATTTTGGTAGCTGCTGTTGCAAAATCTCAGTACGCAGACGATGCATTGAGGGTTTCTCAGTACTATTATCAAGGGACAGCAAGATCGATGGCAATTGGTGGAGCAATAGGAGCAATAGGAGCTGATTTCTCA
>CALCGQ010000353.1 GCA_937901015.1 uncultured Bacteroidota bacterium
TATCTAATATGGCATCTTGATCTGCTGGATGGTAATGAATTAATATATGCTCTGACAACCCTGTCGGAAATAAATGTTGAAGTTTCTTATAAAAATTATTTAAGGAAGTTGGAGAAAGTTGATCTCACAATGTATCAGTATTTCCAAACTATTCGAATCAAGCAATTAAGTGATGTTAAATATTCAATCGATACCATACTATCAACTGTTAATACAACCTTATTTGGTAATCTCTATTGGGGCAAAAGCAGGTATGGTTGGTATGGAAGTGCTAATAATATTACATTGCTAGCATACAAAATAATTGAAAGTAAAGACAGTGCGCACTCATTTTTACCAAAAATCAGCAATTACTTCCTTGAAATTAAAGGAGAAAGAAGATGGTATAGTACTGTAGATAAATCTCAGATAATAAGTACAATACTTCCTGGTATTCTAAGGACTTATGATGGAGATTTTAAACCCGTATCAATAACTCTTTCTGGGGCTAGGAATAAATTTATTACAGAGTTTCCTTATCAAGTATCAATTTCTGGTAATACGGATCTTACCATTGAGAAGACTGGTGTTGGAAACGTTTATCTGACAACCTATTGGAATAAGTGGAACCCGGAACCTCTAGCTAAAGATAGTTTATTTAGCATTAGTACTTGGTTTGAGAAGGATGGAAAGAAATTAGATTCTTTAACTGCAGGTGTGGAAGTTGAACTTAAAGTCATGGTTAAGGCAAAACACAAGGGCGATTATGTGATGATTGAAGTCCCTATTCCTGCTGGGTGTTCATATGGTGACAATAATAATATGGATAGTTATGTTGAGGTACATCGTGAGTATTTTAAACATAAGACATCGATTTTCTGCAGTTATCTTAATAAAGGTGAATATGTGTTCACAATAAAATTACAACCTAGATATAGCGGTAGATATACGCTAAATCCAGCGTTAGCAGAACTTATGTATCTGCCGTTATTTTATGGACGAAACGAGATTAAACAGACAGTAATAAAATAATGATTAACCTCAGGAAGCGAGGTTATTATCAGGTTTAAAAATCATTACACTATTATCCGTATCAGTGAGTGGAACGAGTGGTGATGGGATTGTCACAGCAAAATAATCAACAGCTTTCATTATCCCGGGCCAGTCAGGGTTATAGTCATGTACAATTATAACACCACCAGGTGTGAGTCTTGGGTAGAAATATTCAAGACCTGCAACAGTTGGATTATATAAATCCACATCCATATTAACCAAAGCATATTCATAATCTTCAAGATTTTTGGTAGATTCAGGAAAGTAACCTTTATGATACTTAAATTTATCAGATTTGAGTCTTGACTGTACCCTTTCAATTGATGTGTCAGCAAAGTTGTGAGTAGAATATGTTGCTGCTTTTCCCTCTTCAATATCCAAATCTTTTTGTTGAAACCCTTCGAATGTATCAAATAAATGTATGTCTCTTTCAGGGGCCATGGCATTTATTACTTCAGAAGTATCACCTTTATAAACTCCTAACTCTGCAAACACACCATCAATATTGTTTTTCCGTAAGCGTTCTATTTGATACCAAAAATTAAAGAACCTGTCTTTGTCTTTGTATTTACTTTCAACTTTCTGTAGTTCAGTTGTAATTAACCCTTTTTTTATGTGATCCTTCCATAATAAGGGCTGATAGTTTTTGCCAAAAAAAACGGTATATGCATAGTAAATCATATAGCCAATTAGGATGGATAGAAGAATTATTTGAATAATATTGAATGTGCTCATAATCAGCTTTTATATGACTTCTGCAACTACAAATGTGCTTCCCCCAATAAATATTAAATCATTGTTTCCTGCATTATTAATTGCCGAACGGAATGCTTGAGTTACTGAATTATAACTTAATCCATTTATACCTGCCTTGAAACCAGCCTGTGCAAGTTCTTCTTCGTTCATCCCACGTGGAATATCAGGTTTGCAGAAATAATATGTCGCATTCTTTGGTAGAATTGTAAGTATCTCAAAAATATCCTTGTCGGATACCATACCGAGAACAAAATGCAGCTGTTTGTATTTCATCTCACCCAATTGCCTAACAATGGATTTCATGCCATCAATATTATGACCTGTATCGCAAATTGTTAAAGGGTTTGAACTTAGCTTTTGCCATCTGCCAAAAAAACCGGTATTTTGAATAACATTCTCCATACCAGATATAATATTATCAATACTAATGTCCAGTTGGTTATTCTCTATAAGTGTTTCTATGGAAGCAATGGCAGTACAAATATTTTCATGTTGATAATTTCCATTTAATGGTGACTTCAAGCTATTGATATAGGATTTATTGTTTAACCAAACGTCGAACAACTTATTACTATTATCTTCTGTTTGATATTGGCGTAGATCAATAACGTCTTCAGCAAATTGTATCGGTGCATTAGATTCATTAGCTTTTGTAATGAATACAGCATCTGTTAAGGCTTGATGCTTTCCAACTATAACGGGTATTTTATTTTTAATAATTCCTGCTTTCTCAGAAGCTATTTCCTGAACAGTATTACCCAAAAATGCACAATGATCGATTCCAATATTAGTAATTATTGATAATATTGGTTGGCACAAGTTAGTTGAATCTAATCTGCCTCCAAGACCAGTTTCGATAACGGCATAGTCCACTTCTTCTTCAGCAAAATAATCAAAAGCCAATCCCACTGTCATCTCAAAAAATGAAGATGAGATATTCAAAAATGTGTCCTTATTTTTTGAGATGAACTCAACCACTTTATTCTCTGGGATTGGATCCCCATTAAGCTTTACTCTTTCTCTGAAATCTTTAAGGTGTGGCGAAGTATATAGACCTGTTTTATATCCTGCTTCCTGAAGTATGGACGCAATCATGTGTGATACACTTCCTTTTCCATTTGTTCCGGCAATATGAATAGCGGTAATCTTCCTTTCCGGATTACCAAGGGCTAACAATATAGCTTCCGTATTTTTTAGGTCAGCCTTATAAGCTGCTTTCCCAATACGTTGGTACATTGGAAGCTGTTCATACAGCCATGCAATGGTTTGTCTATAATCCATTATCAATATGGTTACAAATACTATTTATGTTCGCCATTATGATCGTGACGATGTTTTACTAATCCAAAATAAGCTTTTTCAAATCTTGCAGTAGCATCTTGCATTTCACTTATATATTTCAGATCGGTAGATTGTTTGGCCTTCATGGAAAAAACGATCAGTTGATGTAAGTACGTAAGTTGATTTACATAAGTGGTATATTTTTCCTTGTCAGAAGGTTCTGTAAATTTGACTCTTTGAGTAAGGAAATATTGTTCAGCAATTTCTTGAATTAGATTTGCATGCTCCTCTTTGGTATTTATCCATCTGATTAGCTGATTATAGTTGATAGAGCCACTATTTTGTATCTCAGTAATTTGATTCATAGCCTTCTCAATTGTTTGGATATGCTCTTTAATCAGCTCAATTCGTAAAGAGTCGTTATAAATACCGCATGGTACTTCGCAATGGGCAGAGGCTGTTTTGCTTAGAGAAAAGAAAGTAATGAGCAGTGTTAATAGTAAAAGTGATTTTTTCATTTTTATGAATTTTTGTTTAGAACAGTTTTAAATTGCAAAGTAAGTGAAAAATGGAATTGATAGGTATGTCTTACAAAACTTATTATTTATCCACAATGCAAAAAAAATTCCCGCTACAGAATTGTAACGGGAATTTATATGTTGTTAGCTACTAAACTATTTTTTCTTGCCTTTTTTAGCTTTTAGTTTAGATTCTCTTTCTGCTACTTCTTTTTCTTGTTTGTCACCACCTAGTAGGTCGTAAGCAACCGGGCTAGCTGTGAACAATGAAGAATAAGTACCCACAAGAACACCAATAAGTAATGCGAAGATAAATCCTCTGATTACCTCACCACCAAATATAAAGATTACAAGTAATACTACGAGTGTTGTACCTGATGTATTTAATGTACGTGCAAGAGTGCTATTTAGTCCAGTATTAATATTACTCTTAATACTGTGTTTAGGGAACAAATGAGTGTTTTCACGAATACGGTCAAATATAATTACAGTATCATTAATAGAGTACCCAATAATTGTAAGGATCGCAGCAATAAATGCCTGATTGATTTCCATACTAAAAGGAAGGACGCCATAAAATATTGAGAAAAGACCCATTGTTATTATAGTATCATGGAATAGAGCAGTTACACCTGCTAAACCATATTGCCATTTTTTAAATCTTGCAGCGATATAAATAAAGATAATAATCAATGCAAAGAAAATAGCGAAGTATGCTTTGTTTCTAATGTCATATGCAATAGAAGGTCCAATTTTTTGTGAACTAAGTATACCTAATAATTTATTTTCTCCTTCAGTATCTGATGAGAAATCAGCATAAGCAATCTCTTCAGTGAAGAATCCTTTTAGACCGTTATGTAGTTTATCCTGGATAATACCATCTATCTCAATTCCATCTTCATCAATTCTATACTTGGTAGTAACCTTGATTTGTGAATTGGCACCAAATGTTTTTACTTCAGGAGCGTTACCTTCAAATTCAGCAGTTAGTACTTGTCTTACTTCATCAGTATCTACAGCTTTGTCAACTCTAATTACATAAGTACGACCTCCTGTAAAATCAATACCAAGGTTAAGACCTTTAGTTGCAAGAGATGCAATACTGATTACGATTAATATACCAGAGATAATGTATGCTTTCTTGCGCATTGCAATGAAGTTGTAATTTACATTTGCAAGGACGTTAGCAGTTAATTTTGTTGAGAAGTTAACCTTTTTATTAGTGTTAAGCATCCATGTGAAAACCATTCTTGAGATGAAGATAGCAGTAAATAGTGATGAAAGGATACCTATAATAAGTGTAGTAGCAAATCCTTGAACTGGACCTGTACCAAATACATAAAGTACAATACCTGTTAATAGTGTTGTAACGTTACCATCAATAATTGCAGAGTATGCATTCTTGTAACCATCAGCAATTGCCAAACGTATTCCTTTACCAGCTCTAATCTCCTCTTTAATACGTTCAAATATGATCACGTTGGCATCAACCGCCATACCTAAAGTAAGAACGATACCTGCCATACCAGGAAGTGTAAGAACAGCTCCCAATGATGCAAGAACACCGAATAGGAAGAACATGTTGGTTATTAGAGCAAAGTTTGCAACAACACCAGCACGGTTATAATAAACAATCATGTAAGCAAGTACAAGAATAAATGCAAGAATGAATGAGTTCATACTAGCACTAACAGCTTCACGACCTAGTGATGGTCCAACAACAGCTTCTTCAACAATATGTGCAGAAGCAGGTAGTTTACCAGCTTTTAGAATATTCGCTAAATCCTGTGCTTCATTTAAATCCATTGAACCACCTGATATAGATGATCTTCCACTTGGAATTTCTCCATTAACAACAGGAAATGAATAAACATAGTTGTCAAGTACAATAGCAATTTGTTTACCAACACTTTCGCCAGTAAGTCTTTTCCATACTTTAGCTCCTTGAGCATTCATTTGCATGTCAACAGCAATACCGCCATTTTGGTCGTAATCCTGACGAGCATCAACAATTACATCACCACCTAAAGCAGCACTACCATCACGGTAACTAGCTTTAAGAGCAACTAATTCCAATACATCTGGAGTTTGAGGGTTTGGTTTAACTGACCAAACAAGTTTCATATCTCTTGGGAAAATATCTTTAACAAGTCTTAGCATGTTATTAATACGAGCAGTATCTTTAATCGCAGCAAAACCTACACGAGCTGTTTGTGCTGGATATGGGTTGCCAGATTCATCTTGTGCATAAGATGGTTGTAGATACGCATATAGAGGATATCTTTTTGCATAATCTTTGAAATTCGAATTGTCGGTAGCGTCACCAGTTGTGTCAGCTTCAATTTGATCTAGTAGAGTGTTTGTTGACTCTTCATCATCAGAAACTGCAGTTTGATTATCACCATCAGTTTCACCATCGGTAGAGATTGTTTTGTCAACTGTATTATCAGTACTTGTTTCAGCAGCTGCGTTTGCTTCAGCAGTTTCTTCATC
>CALCGQ010000354.1 GCA_937901015.1 uncultured Bacteroidota bacterium
GAGCTCTGGTTCATGTTATGAGCCCAAAGGTTAAACCTAATGACGAAAAAATAACAAATTGGATTAAAGGAAACTAGACTATTTAATATATCTAGGATCAATATGATAACTATCATATTTAGTTAGATCATTTCCCTTAATCATTATCCGAAGTTCGTTTACATATGCTTCTCGTCTCTCAGAATAATCAATGAGATAATTTATAAGAACATATGGATCTTGAGTATGCAATCTTTCCTTTCTAAAATCAGCAAAAGGTCCTGTGGATAAAGTATTAAAGTAACTTTCAATTGCTTGCTCAAGGTTACTAAACTTCCTTAGATAGATTTTTTTACCAGCACGAGTACTTGCAGCAGGTATCCTAGGTTCTTTTGAATCAAACGACCAAAGTCCAAATGGATTATTTGCTTCAAGAAAGAACCTAGAGGTTCCCCATGCACTCTCTATAGCTGCTTGTGCAAGAACTATACTAACTGGAAACGTTGTTAATCTACTTTTTAGTAATTCGATATTATTAGCTTTATACTTTGTTTTCAGACTATCAACAAATTGTTGTTCATCATGTGTTAAATTGCCTTTCAAAGACAATAAATCAACCTTGTGATGTAAAAATGATAACTCCTTTTTCGCAACTAGAACAGCTGGTAACATCATATCGAAGAACTTCTTCTTCTTTTCTGGTACGGGCAAGTTCTTTAGGGAAACTGCACTAGTATATACATATGGAATAACCAAAGAATCATTAATGGCAATTATATCGTCATATGATGTTATTGGTTTTTCAATTATCTTAACACAATTACCATCAGGTGTGCATCCCATTGTAGCAACAAGAAATACAAATAATGTTGTAATTAGTATGGTTGCTTCTCTATAGTTTTTTAGCATATTTCATAATTGAGTTATCAAAAATATAATATTAAACCAATAAACCTATTATTATATTTAACATGATGAATTTATAAATACCGAAGTAGTCTGCATCACAACCTAAATATTATCCAGTTAATTCATAAACTAAGCTATACTTGGAAAAAATACTTCCTAGAAATCATTACTATGATATATCAAACTTTATTAGTATAAACTATTAAATACAATTTTTAATATATAGTTAACAGCCACTCGCTTCTTGCTTAAACTTATCACATAATTTAATGGGGTAAAAACATTAAATTATTAAATTTGTGTTTTGAAGTTGTTATTGTTTTGGGATAACATGTTTCAACGGACCAGTTAAAATGAGCTGTTAAACAGATAGTAATTAAATGAAAAAGATATCAGGTTTTTTGCTCAAAATAATGGGCTGGAAAATTGATAAGGAGATACCTGACCATATAAAAAAGGCAGTTGTAATTGTAGCACCACACAGTAGTTATTGGGACTTTGTTATGGGAAGAATTAGTTTCTGGCACATGGGTGTTGAAACAAAGTTCTTAATCAAAAAGGAAGCTTTTTTTTGGCCACTTGGAAGTTTATTAAGAAACTTAGGAGGGATTTCGGTTAACAGAGGAAAGTCTGGGAAGCTAACGGACGTTATCACTAAGGAATATGAGTCAAATAATTCATTTTTTATTACAATAACGCCTGAAGGCACAAGAACACTAGTAAAAAGATGGAAACTTGGCTTTTATCAAATTGCACTAAGAGCCAATGTACCCATAATATTTGGAGTACTTGACTACAAAAATAAGGTTGGAGGAATGAAAGGGATCTTCTACCCCACAGGTGACATAAAAAAAGACATAAAAGAAATACAATCATTTTATAAAGGGATTGAAGGTAAAAATCCCGAACTTTCGAAAATATTTGATTAAACAATAATGTTGTAGGTCAACACTAATTATGAATCTTAAAATAAGTATAAAAAGAAGCGCGTTTTTTATTTTGATGGCTACGGCAGCCTTTTCTATATTTTCCATAAGTGCACTGTGGGTCTATACGGAAATTGCAAAATCTCAAGGATCGCTTGAAAAATATAAAGAGGCATATGAGAATGAGCAAAGGGAATACATAAAAAAGGAAGTGAAAAGGGTTGTTGAATTAATTGAATTTACATTAGATTTTAATTCTGATAAAAACTTGGAAGATATTAAAAGCGATATTCTTCATTATGTAACCCAAATTCGTTTAAAACATGGAGGATATATATTCATCAATACCTACGATGGAAAAGCTCTAATATTTGATGGAGTAAAAATTATCGGCGACAAAGACATTTCGAACATGACTGATCCAGATGGGTTGAGATTGTTTGATATTGAAATGAAATGTGCATCAAATAATGATGGTGATTACTTTCGCTATAAATTTAAAAGACTCGACTCTTTCACACCCGTCCCCAAACTATCTTACGCCCTCGGATATAATGATTGGGAGTGGATTATTGGTGCTGGAATTTACCTCGATGATGTTGAAGTATTCCTAATCAATATCCAAAACCAACATAAATCAATACTTTTCAGAAAGATCCTTTACATAGCGCTATTATTTGTTGCTCTATTATTGATATTATTTGCAGTATCGAATTATTTATCAGGATTTTTCAAGAAAGAGTTCAGTGTTTTCACCTCTTTCTTTAGCAATACCCAAAAAGAATATAACACTATTGACCAAAAAGACCTTCGAATTGATGAGTT
Source organism: uncultured Bacteroidota bacterium (assembly GCA_937901015.1). Taxonomy (GTDB): domain Bacteria; phylum Bacteroidota; class Bacteroidia; order Bacteroidales; family F082. Next base: position 2,640 of record CALCGQ010000354.1, read on the forward strand.
TAAAAGCCTTGCTCACTCTTTAAATCTAATGATTAAGAGAAGAAAAGTAATCGAAAAACTACTTAAGAAAGAACGTGATAAAGCTCGTGGATACCTAAATGTTGCCGGAGTAATAATTCTAGCGCTTGATGCTGAAGGTTTTGTGACAATGATTAACAAGAAAGGTTGCCTTACCTTAGGTTATAATGAAGAAGAGATCATTAATAAGAATTGGTTCACACATTTTGTTCCCATTGCTGAAAAACAAAAGTTATACGACATGTTTCTTCAGGTAATGAAAAACAAAGAGAAGATGTTCCTCAATAGAGAAAACTCAATTATTGGAAAGTCAGGAAAAGAAAGAATAATTTCCTGGCATAATACCCTTATCTATGATGATAACAATAATATAATTGGAAGTTTAAGCTCTGGTTTAGATATAACTGAAAGTAGACAATTTGAAGCCAATTTTTCTGAAAGTGAACGAAAATACAAGTTGCTTTTTGAGAAATCAAGTGATCCTGTACTGATATTGGATGAGAATAATAATTTCATTGATTGTAATAAAGCAGCCCTCAACATACTTGGTTATACGGATATTCAGAATTTTATTGGTTTATCTCCTAGTAGCATCTCTCCAGAATTTCAACCTGATGGGAAAAAATCAGAGTCAAAGGCGTTAGAAATGATAGCTCAGGCATAT
>CALCGQ010000355.1 GCA_937901015.1 uncultured Bacteroidota bacterium
ACAGGTTATTTAATAAGCCTTCCATCGGTTTGGTTACATTACTACCATACTCATTTGTAGCAATTGGTTTATCCAGATATCTTGTGGGAGTACCTTTTGGATTAGCCATAGATGGAATACTAGTAATCACTTATGTTGCTATTTTCTTTAGAAACTTCTATATTAAAATAAACTTTGATCAAGCAAATAGAGATATAACTTATTTATTACTTGCATGGTTTGCTTATGCAATATTAGAGATAATTAACCCGCAGGCCTTGAGCAAAGCTGCCTGGTTTTACGCTATGCGAGGTATGTCGATGTATCCCATTCTAATGGTTCCTTTGGTACTAATGTTATTCAGAAGACTTCGATATCTTTATCTTTTCTTATATGTATGGGGTATTTTTACTATTCTGGGAACAATGAAAGGCCTACAACAATTATATATAGGTCTTGATCCTGCAGAACAGTTTTGGATTGACACTGTTGGTGGAATTACTCACGTACTAAACGGACAGTTAAGAGTATTCTCCTTTTTTAGTGATGCTGGACAATTTGGAGCTGCACAGGGTGCAGCAGGTATTGTTGGTGTGCTGGTAGCGACAAGTATAAAAGGTAAAGGAAATAGAATTTTCTTCTTAATAGTTAGCGTTTTGGGCTTTTGGGGGATGCTTCTTTCTGGTACAAGGGGAGCTATTATTGTGCCTATGCTGGGAGGTGTGGTATATCTGATTCTGAGAAAGAATCTGCGAATTATTATCATTGGTGGGGTTTTTATGGTTTTCGTGTATTTATTCTTTGCTTATACCTATATTGGTGATAGTAATTATCAGATTGCGAGGATGAGAACTGCTTTCCGGCCTGAAGAAGATGCTTCCTATATCGTAAGGCTTGAGAACAGAGCAATACTAAAAACCTATCTCGCTGACAAACCATTTGGAGGAGGTATTGGCAGTGCTGGTAACTGGGGGCAAAGATTTTCACCTCAAGGTTTCCTAGCAAATGTTGCGACAGATAGTTGGTATGTACAAATTTGGGCCGAACAGGGAATTGTTGGATTATTCCTTCATCTATTTATCCTATCATATATATTGTTGAAAGGTTTCTATCTGGTCATGTTCCGGGTCAAGAACCCGGAGTTAGCTGGTGTCCTTGGAGCATTAATTGCTGGTTATGCAGGGATTATGGGTGCCAGCTACAGTAATGGTATACTTGGTCAACAACCTACAGGGGTTCTTACTTATATGAGTTGGTCATTTATATTTATGGCACAACAATTAGATCGTGAGTACTCATACCTTATTTCTGCAGGTATGAATCCAAGATACCTTCTTAACAAAGATTAGAAATTTACTATATGGATTCTTCTAAAAATCAACCTCTTGTATCCGTTGTCACAGTTAACTACAATCAGTCGGAAGTTACTTGTGAGTTTCTTGAATCATTAAAGAATATCAGTTACAAGCAAATTGAAATATTTGTTGTAGATAACGACTCTCCTACTGACAATCCTGATATCATAAAAGAAAGGTATCCATATATCAATCTACTTAAGACAGGTAAAAACCTAGGATTTGCTGGCGGGAATAATTTTGCATTCCCTCACTGTAAAGGAAAGTATGTTTTACTGATTAATAATGATACTGAAGTAGATCCCGGATTCCTAGAACCACTTGTTGATCTCCTTGAGTCCGATCCAACCATAGGTATTGTCAATCCTAGAGTGCAGTATTTCTTCTCACCAGGAGTGGTTCAACATGGAGGTTATACACCTTTTAACTTCACAACTATCAGGAACTTTAGCATTGGTTATGGTAAAAAAGATGAAGGTCAGTTTATGAACATAAGCGAATCTGGCTCAACCTTTGGAGCAGCCATGCTTGTTCCACTAAAAGTCATTAAAGAGGTAGGTATGATGGCAGATGTGTTCTTTTTGTATTATGAAGAACATGACTGGGCAGCACGAATTAAAAAGGCCGGATATAAAACATATTACAACGGTACATCACTTGTTTTGCATAAAGAATCAATATCAACAGGAAAAGATAGTCCATTTAAGACATATTATCTGTACCGTGGAAGAATTCTATTTGCTAGAAGAAACACATATGGTTTTCAGAAGTTTATAGCCATGATGTATATCTATTTAATAACAACTCCAAGAATTACACTTGGCTTCCTCCTAAGGTTCAGGTTTGATCATATTTGGGCATATTGGAAAGCAGTTTGGTGGAATCTTTCCCATAGAAAAGGAATAATATTCGACCTACCAAAATTGGAGCAATAACAATTGGTTTGGGAGGAGTTTTAAGATTAGTAAGCCTTTCTTGTATCCACATATTATCTAAAAATTTATATCTCACTATCTATTCTATTTCATTTCGAAATGATTAATTTGTTACTCATCAACTTATTTGGTGAGAAAAATTGGCAAATTTTTAACGTAATATCCATTGAATAGAGGCTTTAAAACGGATATTCTGTCTATTATTTATTATCTTTACATTAAATTTATTACATAGCACAAAAACTCGTAATAGTTTTAACATGCTTGAAATAATTAAAAAATTATTGAGATAATATTAGTTTATGGCATCATCAAGATCTAATTATCCACTTGTTTCAATAATCACAGTAAACTTTAATCAATCTGAGGTTACATGTGCGCTAATCGAATCATTAAATAAAATAACCTATCCGAATTTCGAAGTTATCGTTGTTGATAATAATTCAACCAAAGATGATCCTTCAATAATTAAGGAAAGATATCCTAATATCATATTTATTGCAAATCCAATAAATTACGGATTTGCAGCAGGTAATAATTTCGGTTTAATGCGAGCACGTGGTGATTACGTATTGCTAATAAATAATGATATTGAAGTTCCTTCTCACTTTATGGAACCCCTAATTGATAAGTTAGAGAATAATCCAAGTATTGGTGCAGTTAGTCCATTGATTAAGTTCTATTACCAACCCGATACTATTCAATATGCTGGATACACTCCGATAAACAATATAACCATGCGCCAATCTGCTATTGGATTTGGGCAAAAGGATGTAGGTCAGTTTAATACAGATAGAGAAACACCAAGTGCACATGGAGCAGCCATGATGGTTCCCATAAGAGTAGTTAAAGAAGTCGGACTTATGTCATATATATTCTTCCTGTATTATGAAGAAGCCGACTGGTGTTCAAGGATTCGAAAAGCTGGATATTCCATGTATTTCGTACATAACTCGCATGTTCTTCATAAAGAATCTATTTCGACCGGAAAATTAAGCACACTTAAGATTTATTATCTAAATAGAAACCGTATCGTATATATGAGAAGGAATATTAGCGGAAGAGAATTCTACCTTGGGATTGGCTATCAGTTGTTTGTGGCAATACCAAAAAACGCATTCAAATTCCTACTAAAAGGGAAATTTTCGCTATTTTTAGCTTATTATAGAGCAATTGGTTGGAATATAAAAAACTTTTTTAGCAAAGAAATATTTGAAAACCCAAGTTTATAGGAGATTTATAAACCTTATTGAAAAAAAATGATGTTTGTCATAGATATTGTACATTACCTGATCATTGCATACTTTGGGTTTTCTGTTGCATATATTTTCCTGTTTGCCGTATCTTCATACTTTTTCAAAAGTTCCCCTGAAAAAGCAAATCCTAAACTAAATAAATTTCTAATATTAATACCCGCATACAAAGAGGATGCAATAATTCTAAACACGGCACATAATGCAGTAAAACAGGACTATCCGGAAGATCTTTTTGATGTATATATAATTGCCGACTCTTTAAAACCTGAAACCATCAGGCAATTTAAGGAGGAAGAAATAAATTGTATAGAAGTATCCTTTGCCCAAAGCACAAAGGCTCGTTCCATAAATAAAGCACTGAAAACCATAAAAGAAGAATATGATGCTGTTGTTATCTTAGATGCAGATAACATTATGGAAAATGAATTCCTGCATAAGGTAAACTACGCATTTGCAAACGGCCATAAAGCCATTCAAGGTCATCGAGTAGCTAAAAACCTTGATTCACAGTTTGCAATTCTTGACGGTATAAGTGAAGAAATCAATAATACAATATTTAGAAAAGGCCACGTAGCTATCGGCTTATCTTCTGCTCTTATTGGTTCTGCAATGGCATTTGATTACCATCTGTATAAAACCATAATGGATGATATCGACACTTTTGCAGATGAGGACAAAGAACTGGAAATAAAGATCTTCCTCAGTAGAAATAAAATTGAATATCTCAATCATGCCTTTGTTTACGATGAGAAGGTGAGTAATTCTGAGATTTTTGTAAAGCAACGTTCCAGATGGATATCATCACAAATTTATTATGCTAGAACTTTTCTTTTTAGATCGATTAGAGAGTTGATTCTCCGTGGTAATGTAGACTTGTTCAACAAAATACTTCAGTTCTTACTGGTTCCCAGAATTATGCTACTTGGATTTAGCGGTATTTTTACCGTAGCATCATTTTTCATTGATGACAATACCTTTTTCTACTCCTGGCTTACTATATTTTCAGCCTGTATTCTAACACTCATAATTGCGGTTCCAAAAAAACACTATAATAAAAGTACTTTAGTTGCAATTACCAGACTACCATATGGTTTTCTAATGATGATACTTGCTACCGTTAAAATGAAGTTGGGTCACAAAAGGTTGAGTCCAACACCGCATAGTACCTCATCAGATTCAATTAATAAGAAAAAGTAAAACCAATATATTAATTATGATAATTTTTACAATAATTCAGTTAATATTTGTAATCTACTTAGGATTCGCATCGCTATATATATTCCTATTTGGATTTGCTAGCCTTTTTCCTGCAAGAAAGAAGAAACCTACTAGCTCAACGCAAAGGAAATATGCTGTTTTGATTCCTGGTTATAAGGAAGATAATGTAATTATAGAAGTTGCTGCTGATGCACTTAAACAAAACTATCCCAAAGAATTATATGATGTTATTGTTATTGCCGACTCATTTAAAGAAGAGACACTTAGTGAACTTAGAAAATTGCCCATACAAGTAATTGAAGTTTCTTTTGACCTGAGCACAAAGTCGAAAGCCCTAAACAAAGCAATGGCACAGCTACCTGAAGGCTATGATGTAGCAGTAGTCCTTGATGCTGATAATTTAATGGAGACCGATTTTCTTTCAAAGATAAATGTAGCCTTTGATAATGGATTTATTGCAGTTCAAGGACATAGGGTAGCAAAGAACTATAATACCAAATTTGCCATACTTGATGCCATAAGTGAGGAAGTTAACAATATGATCTTTAGAAAAGGTCATCGAACTTTGGGATTATCCGCAGCATTAATCGGCTCTGGAATGGCAATGGATTATAACTATTTCAAAAATATGATGAAATCCATTAAAGCCATTGGTGGTTTTGATAAGGAAATCGAATTGCAAATGTTAAAAGAGGGAGTTAGAATTGAATTTCTCAACGATGCCATGGTTCTGGATGAAAAAGTACAAAAAGCAGATGTGTTTTCAAACCAACGAAGAAGGTGGTTATCAGCACAATTGCACTATTTCAGCATGGACTTTCTTAATTCATTAAAACATCTTATTCTCTATGGCAATGTTGACTATTTCGACAAGGCTATTCAATTTATTCAGCCTCCTAGAGTAATGCTTCTGGGATTACTTGTGGTAATTAATATATTATCACTATTTTTAAATCCTATAACGTGGATTTACATATGGTTAGGGGTACTAGCAGTTTGTGTGTTGGCATTTTTCTTTACAATTCCAAAGAAGTTTTATACTTTTAAAACTTTACATGCAATTTTAACTCTACCAAAGGCCTTTGTATTAATGACATTGTCGTTACTTAAAATTAAAGGGGCAAATAAGAAGTTTATTCATACTGAGCATGGAACATAATTCTGACAATTAATAAACCATAATATGAAAATAGCAATAGAAGGTCAAAGACTATTCAGAACAAAAAAACATGGGATGGATATGGTAGCTCTTGAGCTCATAAATGAGTTACAAAAGCTTGATAAGGAGAATGAGTATGTTGTTTTTGTCAAACCTGACGAGGACAAAACCACTTTAAAATCCACACCTAACTTTAAGATTGTTGAACTTGGAGGTGGCCCCTATCCTACCTGGGAACAGTTTGCTTTACCAAAAGCTGCTAAAAAAGAAGGCTGCGACATTCTTCATTGCACTAGTAATACAGCTCCGGTTAATCCAGGAATGCCTTTGGTAACGACTTTGCACGATATCATTTACATGGAGAGTATTGCCATATTTAAAAAAGGTGGTACGTGGTATCAAAAACTTGGTAATATGTATCGTCGGTGGAATGTACCTAAAGTTGTTAAAGTAAGTGATAAAATAATTACTGTTTCTAAATTTGAAAGAAATAGAATTGGTGAGTTTTTCCACATACCTGAAGACAACAACCGCTTAGTGGCCATATATAATGGTGTAACAGAACATTTTAGAAAGATAACTGACAAAAAAGAACTTAACAGAGTTAAAGAACTTTATAAGCTTCCTGATAATTTCCTCTTTTTCCTTGGTAATACTGATCCAAAGAAAAATACTCCAGGAGTACTTAAAGCTTTCTCAGATTATCTCAAAGAAACCGGTGATGATATGTATCTTGTTATGCTTGATTATGAAAAATCAGCATTGGAAAGCATATTATCAAGTATTGGAGACAAAGAGCTTATTAACAGGATTATACTTACAGGGTATGTTGTTAATACCGATCTTCCAGCGATATATAATATGTGTAAGATTTTCCTATATCCTTCTTTACGTGAAAGCTTCGGTATCCCGATGCTTGAAGCAATGAGATGTCATGTTCCCGTAATCACCTCTGACACATCTTCAATGCCAGAAGTATCCGGAAATGCTGCCTACATAGTAGATCCTTACAAACCTGAACAAATAACGAAGGGAATTGTTGAGTTACTAAGTAATAAAGAATTAAGGAAAGAACTCATAGAAAAAGGTGAAAAACAATCTCAGAAATTTTCTTGGAAAAACATGGCAGTTGATGTTCTAGAACTATATAAAGAAGTTTACAAAAATCACAATCAAACAAATTAATACTTACAAATATGATAAAGAATAGAGATATCATAGTATATGGTTTGCAAGCTTGGGATATAAACATTGCCAGTACATGCAAGTATACTGCTATGGAAATGGCTAAAAATAATAGAGTCCTTTTTGTTAACCCTCCAATGCAACGAAGTTCTGCACTTTTTCATAAGGATGATCCTATGATTCAAAAGCGTCTGAGAGTTAATAAAGGCTTAGAAGATGATTTGGTTAAAGAAAGTGAGAATCTTTGGGTTCTCTATCCAAAAACGGTTGTTGAATCCATAAACTGGATTAAATCACCAGGGATATATAATTTCTTTAACAAAATGAATGATAAACGGTATGCCAGAGAAGTTATTAAAAGTGTAAAGAAACTTGATTTCAAAAATTACATTCTTTTTAATGACAACTCAATGATAACAGGCTTCTACTTTAAAGAAATGCTAAAGCCTGAAGTATTTGTTTATCTATTAAGAGATGCCGTAATACTTGTTGATTACCATAAACGTCATGGTTCCAGATTACAACCAGAAATTATTGCCAAAGCAGATGTTGCTGTAGCAAATTCAGATTTCTTTGCAAACTATTGCCGTCAGACAAATCCAAATTCACATATGATTGGGCAAGGTTGTGATTTAACCATGTATAATGATAAGGATGGTACATTAAAAGTTCCCGAAGATTTATCAGTTATAAAAAAGCCAATAATTGGCTATGTGGGTTTTCTAACAACCATACGTCTTGATATTGAAGTTCTTGTGCATATTGCTGAACAAAGACCTGATTACAGTCTGGTTCTTGTGGGCCCTGAGGATGACGATTTTAAGAACTCAAAACTACATAAGCTTGACAATGTTTATTTCCTAGGTAGAAAAAACCCAGATGAGCTTGCTGCTTATATCAAAGGTTTTGACGTGGCTCTTAACCCTCAAAAGGTCAATGAAATAACCGATATTAACTATCCATTGAAGATTGATGAATACCTTGCAATGGGAAAACCAACAGTAGCAACAAAAACTACTTTTATGGCTTATTTTAAGGACGACACCTACCTTCCTGTAACTAAAGAAGATTACGTTGTTGAGATCGACAAAGCACTAAAAGAAGACTCTCCTGAACTACAAAAGAAAAGGATTGCTTGTGCTGGAGAACACACTTGGGAGAATTTTGTAAATAAAATTTATCATTACATAGAAGAGATAGAGAATAAAAAATCAAAATAATAAGATGATCAAAGGTCGAGATATTATTGTACATGGATTGCAGAGCTTAGACTCAAGAATTGGTAGTAACTGTATCAATATTGCAAATGAATTTGCTAAAAATAATCGCGTTCTCTATGTTAACTATCCAATCGACAGACTTACTTCCATAAGATCTGGAACTGATCCGCTAATACTAAAGAGAAAAGAGATACT
>CALCGQ010000356.1 GCA_937901015.1 uncultured Bacteroidota bacterium
TGCTTCAACCGAATCATTGGTTTTAGCACTTGTGATAAAAACTTCATATCCTTGCTGACGATACTGCTCAATATCCTCATCTGTGATATCCCAGTCGTCTCTAAGATCTGATTTATTAATTATAATTATTATGGCAGCTTTGGGGGCTGTTTTTTTTGCCATTTTAATAAGTTCATTACCTATTTCCAAGCTCGCGCTACGTGTGCCATCAATTACAATAAAACAACCTGATGAACCCATTAAGTAGGTAGGATTTACTTTTTGGTAATCATCTTCACCATGAATATCCCACAGTAAAAGATTAACTTCAACATCATTCACAGATACTGTTTTCTGATCGATTTTTACTCCAATAGTGGTTTGGTATTTGTCGGAGAAAATACTATTTACAAACCTTTGAACAAGGCTTGTTTTTCCAACAGCAAATGATCCCAACATCACTATTTTCTTCTTTATCATAAATCTTCAGGTTTGGAATAAATAACTTTAAATGATACAGACCGGATTGGGAAATCTTCTTCAATATCTTCTATATAATCAGCTTTTGGAACTAACACTTCCATTGGAATGCCAGCTCCTATCATTAGATTAGTAAATTGTTTTGCTCTGTCGAATGCCACTATTTCATTGGCTTCAGCATTTCCTTCACGGCTTGTGTGCGAAATTACTATAATCACTGGTACTGAATCCTGCGAGAAATCAAAATTAAGTACAGTATTTACTTCATTTACTAGACTTTGGAATTTTATTTTTTGTTCATCGCTAAGTTCAACCACATTATATTTAAAAACAAAATAGTATTGCTCGATTGAGAGTGCAACTCTTTGAATTGATTTCTTACTTAGAATCTCATCAAGTTTTGATATATCAAATTTGATTACTCCTGGTATACTTAGTGCTGCATCAATGGCAGTTGTTATCCATTCTTCAGTTGCACTTCCTTCTGCATATAATATTCCATTTGAAAAACTTAGTTGAACAGTTGTTGGAGGCGATAGAATGGTTAATGCCCTTTTCAGTATTAGATCGTTTTCTAGAGATATATATGGCTTTAAACTGAAATCAACTTCTGAAGTATCAATGTTGGCTGCTCGTGATAATTCAAATGGATCATTCGCCAATGGATCTCTTAGTCCTTCAAATATAACTTTACCATTTATTTCATCATCATCTGTAATGACAATACCCGGTTCCGTCTTTAATAAATTTTCCAGTTTACTGAATCGCTTATTACTTTCATAATTTATAAACAACAGGTAACCGATGAAACCAAGAATAACTATAAAGAGGAAAATTAATATTATGGGTTTCTTTTTCTTTTTCTCTTTTTGTTCACTTAAAATGCAGCTTTGTAAATACGTATTAGTTTTTTCAAGCTTGCTTGTATCTCCATCAAAATGTTCGAGATCGTAGGTGTGTTTGAGATGAATTTTTTCGATGGACTCTTTAAGGATGGTTCGAAAGCTTGAAGGGGCATCTCCGTCGATAACAGCTGCTATTATTGCTCCAGGTCCTTGTTCAATCCAAATATTAAACTTGCCTACTTTTATGGTGTTTAATTCATTTTCATCATCAACAGAGAAAGAGTCCTGAACAAAATCCTTAATGGCACTTAGCATGGAGGATACCATATCCTCATCTTTTGTTACAGAGTCGTCGCTGTTTGATGCACTGCTAATTAAGATTCCGCTTTGCTTATGAATAAGGAATACCTGTTTTACTCTGTAGATATATGCATGTGATAGAACTATTTCAGCATATGATTTTCCACTGAAAAGTGCCTTAAAACGCCATCCAATGCGGGTAGGAGAGAAGCCATGCTCAAGAGTAGTGTTCAGTGAGTCAACCATATTCCGTATATCATCTGCAACAGCCTTCCTTATTGCGGGGAGCATAACAGGAAATAGAATATCAGCTAAAGTATGAGGATCTTTTTTGATACTGTCTTTAAGTGCAGATTCGATGAGCGGAATTAAGTCGGTATATGAAACTTTCCCCTTATCGATCATAATTTTAATACTATTGGGAAGTAGCTCACTTATCTCTTCCGAAAACTTATCAGGATCATTAACTAGATTAGCTAATCTTCGAAGATCTTCGGTATCAAGACCAACGATCATCCTTCTTAGCTCATTTAACTTGATCTCGGACATACTTCCAAAAAAGCCCATATTTTCGTTCGATTCTGCCATATATGATCAGGAATTATTGTTTAAGCTTTTCTGCTAGTTCAATAAGCATCTTTGAGATACTTTCTTTACTCACTTTACTTTTGTCTAGATCCTCAAGTATAACATTTTGATCATCCTTGAAATTCTTGATAGCATCATTTATTGTTTTCTCTAGTTCAGATATTTTTTCAATAATTTTTTTTGTCTCCTGGTTTAGGTTGGTTTCAATCTTTTCTTTTTCCGTTTTAATTTTACTGCTTAAATCTACAATTTCCTTTTTCGTATCACTGTTGATCTTGTTTTGAGATTCTGTACATTCCTTTTGAATATTATTCGCCAATCCCAATTTATCTTCAATGGACTTTTCAAGTTTACCAAAGCGATCTTCAATTTCATTCTTTAATACTGAATTAATCTCAGAATTTTCCTTTTTGAAAAAAGCTAACTTTTGTTCAATGCTTTGCAGATCTTCACCAAAAAGGATATCTCTTATTCTCGATAAATTTTCACTTTCTGATCCAGTTTTTGAGTCAGCCATAGTTGAAATATTAATTTTTATTTAGTTAAATAGCTTGTTGCTATTTTTTCTTGGATGTTGGTTTAATAGGGTATTGGTACATAATCGCACTTACTGATTTGTTGATATTTCTCTCACGGTTTTGTGGATTGTCATCAACAGTTCCTGAACCTACACCTTCCCAAATAAGTCTCTTTTCTGATGCATCAAATACATCACAAACAAGAGTACCAACAGTATAATCATAGTTGCTAATTGTTGTTACAGATGTTCCCATCATAGGAGATCCCCAACCCCAGCCAGGTCCGTATCCATAATAACCACCATAACCATATCCTGCATACCCACCCATATTGGTTGTGTTTGCAACTTGCTCGGTTTTACGCTCTGTAACTATGAATAAAGCAACAACAAGCTCACCTCCTTCATCTACGAATTTAAGGCCTCTACTATCGAATTCATTTTTAAATGCTGTTTCTATTCTTTCTTTATCAAAAGGTGATAAAATTTTATCGCTATCCTTTGCCCAACCGTGATATGAGTATGTTGTAAATTTCGAGAAGTCAACTGACTTATCAAAATCGGATGTAACTGTAAGGCTTGAACATGATCCTAGTAATATAATAAATGCCAGAGTGGCAACTGATAATAATTGTTTCATTTTTGTAGATTTTATGATAATTTAAATTTTTTGCTTCAACAAATATACGAAATGTGATCAATTATGTTTCTGATAATGTTCTGCTTTATAATTCCTTTTGTATTGAAATAATTAGGTTTCAAACAATCCCTTAGTTATTAAGGTTACATTATCTTTGTTTGATTCTTCTTTCTTTAAGTAAAGAGATCAATTTTAATGCCTATCACAGAGAAAAATTGGCAATAATAATGGGCAAATCAAGAATTAGAATCACAGATGATGGTTCACATACTTTATTGAGTGATATATCAGGAGAAACCTATCATTCATCTTTCGGTGCAATTCAAGAATCGGAGCATATTTTTATTAAGGCCGGATTACTTGAGTTTCTTAATAATAGTATTGATTATTTAAGAATCTTAGAAGTTGGCACAGGCACTGGTCTAAATGTACTACTGACATATAAATATACAGAAAATAAAGGAGTTAAGGTTGATTATGATGGATATGAACCATATCCATTAGTAAATGAAGAAAGAGATTCTTTAAATTATTGCAAGATATTAGATATGGATAAGGATATTTTCAAATCCATACATTCTTTTGAAGATGATGGTATATCTATTTCAGATCTATTCAATTTCACAAATACTAGGCAGAAAATAGAAGACTCAAATCTGCCAGATAGTTACTATAACCTAGTTTATTTTGATGCTTTTTCTCCTGATTCTCAGCCTGAATTGTGGGATAAGAGTGTTTTTATGAAAATTTTTAATTCGCTGATGCCGGGTGGAATTTTATTGACATACTCATGTAAAGGAACAGTGAAAAGAGCACTTAAAGGGGTGGGGTTTAAGATTGAGAAATTGCCTGGACCACCGGGTAAAAGAGAATTCTTAAGGGCAACAAGGCCACTATAATCTACATTGAAAACTGCCTAAACCATTGAAATACCGCAATTGAAAGTGCATGTGTAACATTAAGAGATGATATTCTTCCTGGTACCGGAATAAATATTCTACTATCAGAGTGTAATAAGTTTTCGGGTTTAATACCTACTACTTCATTGCCTACCATAATGGCAGTTTTATCAGGAAAAGTAAAATCGAATATATTCTCACTGTCGTCGCAGGTTTCAAGGGCAACTATGCTATAATCATCGGGAATATATTTCAACAGCACG
>CALCGQ010000357.1 GCA_937901015.1 uncultured Bacteroidota bacterium
CATATTATGATTACTACCAACCCGAAGCCTATCTCCCCACTACAAACACATACATTGAGAAAGATTTAAGCATAAATGATGAAATTGAGAAATTAAGGCTTAGCACTTCCTCTTCCCTACTTTCGGGAAGAAAAGATATAATAGTAGTATCTTCGGTATCATGCATTTATGGAATTGGAAATCCAGATGATTTTACAAGCAATGTTATTAATCTTGCTGTTGGCCAGAAGATTAGCCGAAATAAACTACTCCGTGAACTTGTAAATGCTCTTTATTCAAGAAATGATATTGAATTAAATCGTGGTAATTTTAGAGTCAAGGGTGATACCATCGACATATATCCAGCTTATATGGATTGGGCATTTAGGATTGTTTTTTGGGGTGATGAAATAGAAGCCATTGAATCCATCGACCCAATTGCTGGTAAAAGAGTTGAGGTACTCGAGAATGTTACACTTTATCCGGCTAATATTTTTGTTACATCACCTGACAAAATGAAATCAGCTTTGGTAGAAATTCAACTTGACATGGCTAAACAGGTTGATTATTTAAAAGAAATTGGTAAACATATCGAAGCAAAACGACTCTTAGATAGGGTAACTTACGATGTGGAGATGATGCGTGAGCTTGGTTATTGCTCAGGGATAGAGAATTATTCAAGGTATTTTGATGGAAGAGATCCTGGAACTAGACCATTCTGCTTACTTGATTATTTTCCAGATGATTATATCACAATAATTGATGAAAGTCATGTTACATTACCACAAGTTAGGGCAATGTACGGTGGCGATAGATCAAGGAAACACAACCTAGTTGAGTATGGCTTTAGATTGCCTGCAGCCATGGACAACCGTCCATTAAAATTTGAAGAATTTGAACAATTATCAGGACAAACGATTTACGTTAGCGCAACGCCTGCGGATTACGAATTGGAAAAGTCTGAGGGAGTGATTGTGGAACAATTAATTAGGCCCACAGGGCTGCTAGATCCTCCAATTGAAGTAAGGCCCAGTCAAAATCAGATTGATGATTTACTTGATGAAATTTCAAAGACAGTGAAAAATAACTTCCGTGTTCTAGTTACTACATTGACGAAACGGATGGCTGAAGAATTAACGAAATATCTACTTAATCTAAATATAGGCACAAGATATATTCATTCCGATGTTGATACTCTGGACCGTGTGGAAATATTACGTGACCTTAGGCTTGGAAAATTCAGCGTGTTGGTGGGTGTGAACTTATTACGCGAAGGGTTAGATCTTCCTGAAGTAGCATTGGTAGCTATTCTAGATGCAGATAAAGAAGGTTTTTTAAGATCTGCTAGATCACTAACCCAGACTGCAGGTCGCGCTGCCAGAAACCTTGAAAGTAAGGTTATTATGTATGCAGACAAGATTACCAAATCAATGGCCCAAACCATCGATGAAACTAATAGAAGAAGAGAAAAACAGATGGCCTATAACCTAAAGCACAATATTACTCCAACGGCAATTATAAAGTCTTTAGATGCCATAATGGGCCAAACTGCTGTTGCCACACAACATATTGATGATAAAGAATACAATTCAAATATTAAGGCAGGCATTGCTGCTGATCCAGTGGTTCAATATATGTCGGCGAAAGAAATAATGCTGGCCATCGACAAAAACAAAAAAGACATGCAGGAAGCTGTAAAAGTATTAGATTTTATAGATGCTGCTCGTTTACGCGATGAAAATAAAGTACTTGAAGAATTGCTTAGTAATAAAAATGAATAATTAGTAATATGATTCACGAAATTATACCGACTAACAGAAAAGCTCTTAGGTTAAATATTGATACACCTCTATATGGCTCATTTGCAGAAATAGGTGGTGGGCAAGAGGTTGCAAGACATTTCTTCCAGGCTGGAGGAGCATCAGCTACCATTGCAAAAACCGTATCAGCTTATGATAAGCGGTTTAGTGATTCATTTTATAACAATAACAAACAAGGCAGACATGTTAGTGAACAACGCCTGGTAAAAATGTTAAATTATGAATACAAAGAAGTTACCAGTTTGTTATCCAATGAAAATGATGAGACTACTTTTTTTGCATTTGCAAATACAATGGAAGTTCTGAACTATACGAAAACCAATAAGAGTCATGGTTGGATGGGAGTTAAATTTCAGCTTACTCCTGATAGTGAACCCAATCTTGTTATAATCCACATTAAATTACTTGAAAACGATGCAATACTTCAGCAAAGTACCATTGGAGTGCTTGGTGTAAATCTTCTTTTCGCATGCAAATACTTTCATGATAGTCCAACCAAATTTCTAAAATCTTTAACAGATAATGTAAGTATCGACAGATTTAGAATTACTATGATGAGAATGAGTGGTCCTGACCTTGACTATATTGATAATAAGCTACTTGCAGTTCAGCTGGTTAAAAATAAAATGACCAGAAGTATTATGTTCGATAAACATGGAAATGTTCATCAGCCTTCTGATATGCTTTACAAAAAGAATGTATTAGCATTTAGAGGAAGCTTTATGCCAGTAACTTACATTGCGAAGGATATCTTAAATAAAAGTATGGCTCTTTTTGCTCTGGATGAGGATTATGAATTGGAAAATACACTTTCATTTTGTGAATTATCTCTAAATAATATTCTTTCCAAAGGTGAAGTTGACGAACAGGATTTTCTGAATCGAGTTGATATGCTTGTTAGCATTGGACAAAATGTTATGATTTCTGATCTTCCTGAATATTATAAGCTGGTAGACTTCTTCTCACAATTCAAAATGAAGAAACTCAGAATTGTAATGGGTATTCCTACATTTGAAAAAGTCCTTAATAAAAAATACTATACTGCACTGAGAGGTGGGGTTCTGGAGGCTGTTGGTAAAATGTTCCCCTCAAATATGAAATTATACATTTACCCAACCAAACGTAATGAAAGCTCCGAGATTATCACTTCTGATAACCTTATTATGGATGACGACATTAAATTGATTTTTGAATATCTAAAAGAAAACCGGTTCATACTCGATATTAAAAGTGAAATGATAAATCAACTACATATCTCAACACGTAAAGTAAATAAAATGATAAGTAGTGGAGACAGTTCATGGGAAAAATACGTTCCAATGAGTGTTTGTAAGATAATAAAGGACAGAGGCTTACACAAGAATAATAACACTAATTAAAGGCATTGTTAGAATATATTTTTAATCCAACTTGTGATGCGTTCCATAGAGGATAAAGTATAATCTATTAATTCACCATTATAATCTTCTCCCCTTTTTAAAAACTTGTCTGTAAAAAGACGAGGTGTAAATCCCCATTTTCTTATAAAGGTCTTCTTTCCTTTGTTTTTCCTAATTCTCGATGTGGACTTTGATCCAAAATGGTAAACTCGGCTTAAACCTAAGCCCTTCAATAATCGAATATCCGCTTTCCACAATTTCATGGTAAAATCAGGATCAGAATACATTCCTGGTGAGAACTCTGTACTCATTCCACCAACCAAATCCCATGTATCAACATGAATAAGATTTGGTGGCCAGGTACTTCCGCTCCAATCAGATTTATTAAATTCCTGATAATTACTTAACAATTCCTTTTCCTTGAAATTTTCCAGAGAGTCCCCGTAATCAGCAACAATAACACAGTTATTACCCGTATCATTGGGTTCTATCATTGTTGATGATAACATAAAATTATTGTGTCCTATGCTTTCAATTTCATTCCAAAGATGCAAATCCCAATCCGGGAGTACATACATATCATCATTTAAATAAAGAAGGTGCTGTGTATTAATCAATGGTCTGCAAATATTCAATCCATAGCAGATCCCAATGTTTTCGGGTGAATATATGTAATCAATATCAGCTTGATCAGTAAGCCATTCTAAAGTTCCATCATTTCCTTCATTTATTAATACAATGATCTGATGCTTGAAGTGAGAATTACTTTGTATACTTCTGATGCACAGCTTTAAATATTCTATGTTATTCCAAGTAGGAATGACTAATGAGAATTTATTTTCAGCATTAACCGGTTTTACTACCTTTATTAGCTCTTCAAACATGCTTGTATATTAATTATTCGCCAAAACTATACAAATTAAGTTTGTGATAGTATGAAATATTGGTTGGCCTTTGCGCTACAATTTCATAATTACAATTTGTTCATTAAATTTCTTTGAAATCATCAATAAATAGTATTTGATTTTAGAGTATTCACCGGGTTCATATATGGATTTTTTAATGGTATAACTTCCTTTAATGGTAATTTTACCATCATTATTAATATATTTTATGCTAATAGCTGCTAGACTATTGTTCATACTGAAATCTTCAGGAAGCGAG
>CALCGQ010000358.1 GCA_937901015.1 uncultured Bacteroidota bacterium
GTGGCCAGGCAATTAGGTTAGCTAATAATACCCAGTATGAGAATTGACGTGTTAGCAGCATTATTATACTACCTACGGGAGCGCCATGTACTTTCCGTATTCCTATTTCTTTTGATTTTTGTTGGGCAACAAATGCAGCTAATCCAAAAAGGCCTAAACAGCCGATAAATATTGCCAAGAAAGTGAAGAATAGTAATATATTTTTCATTCTTGATTCATCAACATACAGGCTCTCATATCTTTCTTTAAGAGTGAAATAAGTATATGCCTCATGTGGGAAAAGGTCTTTCCAGATGGTTTCCATTTTTTCAATTAGTAATGGAAGATCATTTGTTTCGTATCTTATGGTTATATACTCCATCCAGTCTTCCATTAGTATAAATGATACTGGTTCAATTTCTTTGTCGAGAGGTTTTATGTGAAAATCCTTTACCACTCCTAGAATTTCTCCGGAAAGGTAATTTCCATTTTGATCAAAGGCTCCGTATTTAACGCCAATCGCTTCTTCGGGTGATACTATACCGATTTTTTTTAGCACTTGTTCATTGACTATATATTTACGTGCCGTATCCATTCCAAACTCAGAAGAATATGCTCTTCCAGCTAATAATTCAATGTCATATGTACTGAAGAAGTCATAACCTATACCAATATAAATTGAAGAAAAAACTTCTTCCATATCGTCGGTTTTAAACCCCATATCTGAAAAGTTTAAAGCAGCAGGTATTGCACCTGAAGTGGTTACCATTTTAACTTCTGGACGCTGGTATAGTTCAGACTTAAATGTTTCTATATTATTACGTACGTCATTACTTTCGTTTGTAATTATAAGTAGGTTCTCTTGATTGTATCCGAGAGGTTTATCATAGAAATAATTAATCTGTAAGTAAGCTACTATGGTTCCAATAATCAGCATAATCGAGATGCTAAACTGAAAAATTACCAACACCTGTCGAAATGAAAATCTGGTACCTCTTGTTTCATCATTTTTGTGAAGAACTACCATCGGATTATAACTTGATAAGAATAATGCCGGATATAGTCCTGCTAGAATTCCACTTCCAATAACAATGGAGATAAGTACCAATAAATATTCAGGTTCAAGAAATGAAGAAATTGATAGACTTTTATCGGTGAATGTATTGAAGCCAGGAAGTATTAGTTCAATTATAATCAATGCAATTATTAGAGATATTAGCGATATTGCTATTGATTCGCTTAAAAACTGTAATACCAGTTGAGACCTGCTTGCACCTGCTGTTTTTCTTATACCTACTTCTCTTGATCGCCTGCTGCCCAAAGCTGTAGACAGATTCATAAAGTTAAAGCAAGCCATTATTAGTATGAGGATAGAGACTATGCTAAAAGTATACACTGATGTCATATTTCCTTGTGGAGCAATATCCCACATTAAGTTTGAACTAAGGTGAATGTCTTCGATGGGCCTTAGTGTTATTTCATAAATTTCATGGATATTATCAAGACTTGCATCATCACCTAAGAATGCCATATAAGCAGGAGCAATGTGCTCTTCTACAATTGATCTGAACTTAGGTTTGGTATCTTCATAAGTTGACTCAGGATGTAATAGTACATATGTGTACAGATAATTGGAAACCCATGTTTCCAAACGGTCAGGTAATAACTCTTCGATGGTTGCAAAGGATGCAACGATATCAAATTGAAAATGACTTTGCGTTGGAATATCTTCTAATATTCCAGTAACCCTAAATTTTCTTTTTTCATCACCCCATTCAAATTCAAGCACCTTGTCCATCGGATAATCTTCACCAAAATATGCCCGGGCAGCTTTCTTAGTAATCACTACTGTAAATGGTTCAGCAAGAGCGGTCTTTTCATCTCCTTTCTCCAAAGGGAATGTAAATACATTAAAAAATCCTTTATCGCAAAAGAATACCCTTTCTTCCTGGTTGTCATCCATATGGTTTTTAACCGATAACTCAATGGGGTAAACTCTTGTGTAATCAATAACTTCAGAAATATCTTTACTTATGGTTGTTGCGTATACAGCTCCACAAACAGGAACATCAAATGTTTTGCCATCGAAGTTTATATGGCGTTCAACGCGATAAATACTTTTCGACTTTTCATGAAACTTGTCGAAACTAATTTCATCAAAAACCCATAAAGCTATAAGTAGCGAAGCGGATAACCCGATGGTAAGTCCCATAATATTGATCAGTGAAAATGACTTATATCTAGCTAAGTTCCTGATTGCTATTTTAATATAACTTAAGATCATAATTTTACATATTGATCGCTCAAAGGGTTCTTATATGCTTTTAGATGCTATTTTCTCACTGATAACCTGACCATCAAATAGCATAATAACACGTTGAGCATATTCTGCATCACGCTGTGAGTGAGTTACCATTATAATAGTTGTTCCAGCCTGATTCAAATCTGAAAGTAGATTCATTACTTCATCACCATGGGCTGAATCAAGGTTGCCTGTTGGCTCATCTGCAAGAATAAATTTCGGATTCGATACTACTGCTCTGGCTATGGCTACTCGTTGTTGCTGTCCGCCTGATAATTGGTTGGGATAATGCTTTTTTCGATGTATTATTTGCATTTTTTCGAGGGCATTTTCAACTCTTAGTTTTCTTTCTTTTGAATTTAGACCCAGATATATCAATGGAAGTTCAACATTCTCAAAAACAGTGAACTGATCAATTAAGTTGAAGTTCTGAAACACAAAGCCAATGTTCTTTTTTCTAAGACGAGCTCTTAGTCTTTCATTGAATCCAGCTACATTCTTTTCATCGAATATAAATTCGCCACTTGTAGGTGTATCAAGTAATCCAAGGATATTCAAAAGTGTGGACTTCCCACAACCTGAAGGACCCATAATGGCTACAAATTCTCCTTGTTTTATTTTTATATTAACTTTATTTAAAGCTGTA
>CALCGQ010000359.1 GCA_937901015.1 uncultured Bacteroidota bacterium
GCTGTAACAGTTTGTCCTGAAGCTGTTTGATCCTTATCAATCAAAGGAACCTTGTAATCGATAATCTCAACCACATCAAGAGTTTCCGCAGTTGAGGTTAACTCAACATCATAAAACCTAATTTGGTCACCACCAATAATTATACCCTGAAGAAGTACCGTTTTGTAACCTACAAATGTAGCTTTCAAATCATACTTACCAGGAGTAATGGGCTTAATCATGTAATTTCCATCAAAATCAGAAGTAGCACCTCCAACTTGCGTCCCTCTGTTTTCTAATATAATATTAGCAAAAGGAATTGGTTCTTTTGTATCCTTATCAAGCACAACCCCTTTGAGTGCTCCCGATTGGGCGAACACCATTATGCTTGTTGTAAAAATTAAACCAAGAGTAAGGAGTAAATTTCTTAACATACCTGCAAATTTATATTAAACTAATTTCTTTATTTGTGATTTAAAAAGTCGGTAAATTTAATAATAAATGATAACACTAAACAAATTCACGTTAACTTTTTTTAACATTTCAAAAATACTTCTTTTTCAGTATTTCCGAATATATAATAGCCTTTCTCAAATCGACTTTTCGTACCGTTTTTGTTGATTTTTTTGTTTCTGTGATTGAAGTGGTATTTATATAGTCTTTCTGTGATCGCTTATTAACATTGACATCAGTTGGGGGTTGATAGTTGCTTTCCTCATAATAATCATCATAAGAAAATGTTTTGACACTATCATTTTGAGTTTCATCTTCAGTAAAAGAATTGGTAGCTTTTTTCTCAATTAGTTCATCTTCCTCATAATAGGGTTCAGAATATGCAGGAGTCGCTTCCTCAGTTTTTAAACCTATCTCATTAATTAGAGCCTCAAGAAAAGAAGGCTTCTCTTCACTACCGGTTTTTTTGGCTTCTTTGGCTTTTTTCTTCTTTTGAGCGTTGAAATAAGAGAAAATTACCCATACTATTCCCACTATAATGTAAAGATAGTCTTCGTACGATGCGTATACAACCATTAGTCAGCTAATTACTTCAGATAAAGTATTTTTTATCAAACTATAAAAATAGAAATTTAATTGGTTCGCATACCCAAATGTTATAAAAATGACATAATAGTATGGTAAAGGTTTCTTAAATCCGAGGTTGCTTATGCAATAAATTAAGATGATTTTTGCATTCTAAGCAAGGTAACAATCTCATATGTAGTCATTAACAGATAGTAAATAAAGAAAGTTACAGTAAATGGTATTGCATCCTCACGAACAAATAAGGCATAAATAATAATTATCAAAGTAAAAATTACAAGTTTACCAAAGTTAACAAGCATAAATGCATTTGCAAATGCAGATATTCTACTGTCGATATATTTAAATAGCATCACGGTTGCCAAAATAGTAAATGCATAAAGGAAAACAAGAATAAAAGGCCAAACCGGACTTATGACAATTTTCGAAACCCAAAATTGAAATACCAGACTTATTATTAAAATAATTCCAGTGAAGATGCTAAACCTTATGACAAACGATTGAATCTTGGACTTCATAATTAATAGAATCTGGTTTTTGATTAACAAAGATAAAAAAAAGAGGATTAACTAACTACCTTTAAATAGCTCTCTCATACCATAAAATACTGCCCCTGCAACTGATAATAAAGTAAGCACAAGCGTAAAAACAGGAAATCCTAACTCCAGCCATTTGTCAAGAGCCTTTCCTCCAAAAGCACCACCAACAATTATTGCAATCATTTGAAATGCAAGTGTTGAGTACTTGGCATAGAATTTAAGAGGGCTATCTTTTTTTTCCTTCATCAACTGCTAAACTACAAATATATGTAAGAAGAGTTGAGAAAAATAAGTATTACTTTTTGGTATCGGATGTTACTTTGGAAACCATGGTACATGTGCCATTAAACTCAGCACCAGGTTCAATGGATATTTTATTCGTTGATAGATCACCTTTAAAGGAAGCAGTAGTTTTAAGTATGGTAAGGTTTTCGACTTCAAGCTTACCAGTTACATTACCACATATATCTGCATTACTACAGAAAATCTCTCCATCAACTATTCCGCTCTCACCAACTACAATTCGACCTTTTGCAACAATCTTTCCTTTAATGGATCCTTCAATTCTAAAATCACCTTCTGAAGTTGTATCACCTATTAAATTTGTGCCATAAGCAATAATGTTTGGCACTTGGCTATCACCATTTCCGTTTTTCCCTTTTTTCATTGCTGGTTTCGTTAGTCTCTAATATAGTACTCTTCAAAAAATTCCCTGTAAGCTGGTATTCCCTTATCTCTATAAAATAGTGGATAATTGGTTGTGGATATGGAAAACACCTCAAAATCATCGGTTTGCAGTCCAGAAACTACATATTCATCATTACGAAGTGCCAGGAGATAATTTCCAGCCTCATCTGCGCTTTCAAAATTACCAATTGTAATTATAGTGAACTGCTCGTTGAGCATTAAGCTTTTTACGCGTAAACGTTTTAACCTAAAGTACTTCTTGTCGAAATCTGATATCCTTACCTTAAGTGCACTTATGTTAATCTCTTCTGATTCCACTATAATCATAACAAGATGCATATCTTCAGCATTAAAAGAATAAATGGATGTATCTAATTTCTTAGAAGCCATCTGATTTAGACTATCAGGGATACCTAAACCATATTCCACCTGTAAGGTTTGAATAACCGATTTTGCCATTGGTGCAATGGAATGACTAGGATAATCCTGCACAAGGCTTATTAAGGATGCATATAGAGTATCTGCAACATTAACTGCTCCAAGTGATATGGCCCGCAAGTATAAAAACTTGGGAACATATGTTGTATCGTCTGGATAATCGTTTTTCGCTTGATCAGCATAGCTTATAACCCTGAAATACTGCTCACGATTAAATGCTTTATATGTTTTTTCGTATAGCTTAGCTACTTGATTTTGTTGTTGACTTAATTTAATAAAATAATCAGGATCTTGAATTACTTTCGCATAGTTACTCTCAGGATAGTTACTGATAATCAAATTACTATAGAACAATGCTTCCTCATGGTTTCCCTTTTCTTTATATATCTTATACAGTGCATACCAAGATTCAAGTCTGAATTTATTATCAGGATATTTCTGCTGAAAATTGAGATAAGTATCAAGAGCAATAGTTGTGTCTCTTAGTTCTTCGAGATATAGATATGCGAGCTGATTATAGGCATCAATAATTAAACTATCAGAATTAGCTAATTGCTCAGGTGTACGTGGAATATGCTGCGTGTAATAATTACGGTCGCGAGGGTTAGTAACCCTCACAATGGTACTATCTTGTTGGGTTATGGTATCTTCATCCGACAGATCTTCTTCAAATGATTGCATCATCATTCGTTTATCGGTTAGTCTCCAGTTATCCCCAAGCTTTCTATCACCCCACTTCTTAACGAATTCCGAGCGCCCTCTTCCCAGTGCCGCAGTATTGTCAAAATACCAACCGGCTCCAAGAGCCTGCCCTGGCTTACTTCTGGAAACATCAATAAATTGTGTTCCTCCATTTTCACGTTCTTCAGCTACTCTTTCCTGCTCCTCCTCATACTCAGCAATCAGATTGTCAATCATATCATAGAGGACTGTAGTATCCATCAATGCCAATTTTTGAAGACTATCTTGAAGTGCAATAATTTGAACCTGAGAAACAAGATCAGATAAAATTCCAGTCTTACTAACGATAGAAGCATAATTAGGATATTCTTTGGGTAACGACATGGAAGCAGTATCATAATATGCCTGTGCTCCTTCGTAATTACTTCTTTCAAAATATAAATCTGCCAATTCCAGAGATGAGGTAGTTTTTTGTACAGGATCACTAATACTTCTACTTACGGACTTTCTTAAATAACTAATACCTAGGGTATCCTGTCCGTCACGCAAAGCAACTTGAGCAAGGGCATAATATATCTGATCCAAATACTCCAGATTTTTTGTCTCCTTTGCCATTTTCAAAAGCACCTTACTAATGGCCTTGCTATCTCCGGAACCTTCATCATAACACTCAGCGATATTCATCTGAGCTTCGAAGGCCATTTTATAGGGAGGATTGCGTTTTACAACCTTGCTGTAGTTTTGGGTGGCCCTATTAAAATCATTTTCCAATTGATTTATCTGGCCAAGTATAAAATACATTCTGGTAACTGCATAATGGTCATTTCCTATCTCAATTCCTCTTTCTAAATATGGGTAGGCTGCATCATAGTTTCCACGAAGTAGATAAAAATCAGCATAAACCAATGGCATCTCTTGTTCAACACTTCTTGGGAAATCTTCCTCTTTAGCTTTACTTTGAAGAAGGTTTAGCATTGCCTCAGCCTTTTCAAATCTATCGGCTTGAATATAGGTTTTTGCAAGCCACAAAGTTGCCTCATAATGTATTGGATAAGATTCATACTCCTTTGCTACAAAATCGAATACCCTTCGGGCACTTGTATAATCTTGTTTAAAAAAATGGGCCATTCCCATCATTAGGTAACTATCTCTTACCCATTTTACTTTTTCTTCACCTCCAAAAGTCATCGAGTGGCGTTGAATTCCAATTGAGGCCTTTTTTATGGTACGATCCATTTTTGGATTGAGGGTTGTGGCATCCTCTTTAGTACCATAATTATTAACATTGATCACCTTATTGTAATCGTCAACAACCTTCTCTTTCAGTAGCTCCTCACCTTCTCCAAGGCTTACCATTCCATTCCAATAAACATTGTAATGACAAGTTACATTATGAAATGCTCTTCGAGTCCATGTATTTTTCTTTGTGGAACATGAATCGAAAATAAACAACATTACTAATGCTAGTAATATTGTTATAAATGTATTTGGCTTGGGCGCACTCACTTTTTATTTTTAACCTTAATAACTAATTTTAAAGTAATTTATTACAAATAATGAGTGGCAAAAATAATTAGAGTTTGATGAAAAACCATATTTATTCGAAATTTGTTTGAGTATTGCAAAAATATAGTTTCATTAATAATGAATTCTAAGCAAAATTATATTCATTTTTATTAAGTATGGCGGAAGATTAACTTTTAAAAAGTTTATGATTGTTAAGCTTTTTTACCTTTGCACCTTCAATGGCTAAAATAAAGCGAAATAAAAAGTGGTATAAAAACCTTAGGAGTAAGTACCGATTGGTTATTTTCAACGATCAAACATTCGAAGACAGGCTCTCTCTTAGACTTACACGTATGAACGTGTTTATATTTTTTTTTAGCATTTCTGTGTTATTTATGTCATTAACATTTTTTGTTATTGCCAAAACATCAATTAAAACATATATTCCGGGTTACCCTGATATTGATGACAAAAGACAATTATATAGCCTGAATATCCTTGCAGATTCACTTCTTCAGGATATCGAGATGAAAAACAGATATATCGAAAGCTTCAAAAATATTTTTGATGACAATCATTTTGAAAATGATTCCATAGAAGTTGAGCTAGCAGACCAGAGGTATGACACCATAACCAACAAGAAATCCAATAATGATAGTATGCTTCGGGCAGAATTCGAAAACCAGACGATGCACAATCTGTATTTCAATGAATCAGGACAGCTTGCAGGTACCAACGATGCATCCATAAGAAGTTTCAACTTTTTCACTCCAACACAGGGGATAATTACTGCACGATTTAATATAATGGAAAACCATTTTGGAATTGATATAGCAACACCTAAAAATGAAGCTGTTAAGGCAACTCTTGAAGGAACGGTAATATTTTCCGGATGGACACTTGAAACAGGAAACGTTATAGGTTTACAACATGAAAGAAACTTTATTTCCATATATAAACATAACTCTGTTCTCTTAAAAAAAGAAGGCGATAAAGTAATTGCAGGAGAACCAATTGCGATTTCCGGACAATCTGGAGAGCTTACTACAGGTCCACATCTCCATTTTGAGTTATGGGAAAATGGTACTGCTGTAAATCCAGAAGAATATATTCTTTTTAACTAGTCCATTTCACTACCCTGAATCTTTAATATTATGAAAAAGCGTGTTGCAATACTTGGATCCACAGGGTCAATCGGCACACAAACACTAAACGTAATTGACGGACAATCTGATAAGTTCGAGGTTGAAGTATTAAGTGCTTACAACAGTAGCGAGCGACTAATTAAACAGGCCATCAAATATGTCCCCAATGTAGTAGTAATTGGAAACCCTAAACATTACGCAGAAGTAAGGGATGCTCTTGATCCCCTAGATATTAAGGTTTATTCTGGAGAAGATGCCATCAACCAGATAATGGAGATGGATACCATTGATATTGTGATGATAGGAATTATTGGGATTAAGGCCATAAAACCTATTTTGGCTGCACTTGAAAACAAGAAACGGATTGCACTTGCAAACAAAGAAAGTATCGTGGTTGCAGGCGAGTTAATCACCAAGTCTGTTATGGATAATGTTGGGCAATTGATACCAGTTGATTCGGAGCATTCTGCCATTTTTCAATGCTTAATGGGTGAATCTGACAATGCCATTGAGAAAATAGTACTAACAGCCTCAGGAGGTCCTTTTCATAATATGGACTCCGACTACTTAAGCAGAGCAACTGTAAAAGAAGCACTTGCGCATCCCAATTGGGATATGGGTAATAAGGTAAGTATCGATTCTGCTACTCTTATGAATAAAGGATTAGAAGCCATAGAGGCTCATTGGTTTTTTAATGTTCCTGCTGAAAACATTGAAGTGCTTATACATCCTGAAAGTATTGTCCATTCGTTGGTTTACTTCACCGATGGTTCAATAAAAACGCAGATGAGTTATCCTGATATGCGAATTCCGATACAATTTGCTTTATCATATCCTCGTAGGTATAAAGCAACTTTTCCTGAGTTGGATTTACTCAAAACAGGTAGTCTTAATTTCCTTAGTCCAGATGTGAAAAAATTTCGTAATCTTGCACTCGCTTTTAAAGCGTTGAAAGAGGGTGGTAATATGCCTTGTATTTTGAATGCAGCAAATGATGTTGCAGTACAAGCATTTTTGGAGAATAAAATAAACCTGCAGCAGATACCAGATATAGTGGAAGAGAGTATGACATTAATGCCACATATTAAAAAGCCTGTACTATCAGATTATTTTGAAACTGACACTCTTACAAAGCAAAAAGCATTAGAACTAATTAAGTAAAAAATTAACTAAGAATAATGGAAATAGCTATCCAGATACTTCAGCTCTTACTGAGCCTTTCTATACTAGTAGTTGTTCATGAGTTTGGACATTTTGCAGCAGCAAAAATCTTTAAAACACGCGTTGAAAAATTCTATCTTTTCTTCAACCCTTGGTTCTCCCTATTTAAGTTTACATATAAAGGAACTGAATATGGAATGGGTTGGCTGCCATTGGGTGGTTATGTGAAAATATCCGGAATGATAGATGAATCAATGGATAAAGAAGCCATGAAACTACCTCCTAAATCCTATGAATTCAGATCAAAGCCAGCATGGCAGAGATTAATAATTATGCTAGGTGGTGTAATTATGAACGTGGTTCTTGCATTCCTTATTTATATTGCAATGTTATCCTACTGGGGTGATGAATACTTGAGCACCAAGGAAGCAAATAAATTTGGTATCCGTCCTGATAGCCTGGCCATGGAAATGGGCTTCAAACCAGGAGATAAAATCATGACTCTTGATGGAGAATATGTTGAGGATTTCAGTAAAATCCCAATGATTCTGGTATTAAATGAAGTGAAACAGGTAGAGGTTATCAGAGATGGTCAGAGTGTGGTTTTTACATTACCCGAGGGTAGTTTGAACAAACTTATAAATCATAAGTCAAAGCTTTTCAATATCAGAATACCTTTTATTGCTGATAGGTTTTCTGAAAATTCACTGGCTGAGAAATCAGGGATGCTTATTGGCGACAGAATAATAAGTCTCAATGATCAGAATATCTTATACTATAATGATTTTAGAGATGAAATCCAGAATCATAAAAATGAACTAGTCGAAATAACTGTCTTAAGGAGTAATGATTCAATCCAGATTCCCATTCAACTTGGAGAAGAGGGATTAATGGGAGTTTATCCCAATGGAAATCTTACTGATTTTTTCGATATTAGCAAGAAAGAATATACAATCGGTGAAGCTATTCCAGCTGGTTTTGCACGTACAATAAGTGGAATTGACAATTATCTCAAACAGCTAAAACTACTTTTCTCACCTGAAGTTAAAGCATATGAAGGTGTTGGTGGATTTATTACCATTGGTAGTATTTTTCCAAAAGTTTGGCATTGGGAGAGCTTTTGGAGGCTAACTGCATTTTTGTCGATTATGCTGGCCATACTAAATGTACTTCCTATTCCTGCATTGGATGGTGGTCATGTATTATTCTTGATGTACGAGATAATCGCACGTAGAAAACCAAGTGATAAATTCCTTGAATATGCTCAAGTAGTGGGAATGGTGATACTATTCGGTCTGCTTATTCTAGCCAATGGTAATGATATTTTCAAGTTGTTTAATTGATAGATTGGTCTTTGGTCTTTGGTCTTTGGTCTTTGGTCTTTGGTCATTGGTGAATGATATCTGATTTTCGATATTGGATTTTTAAAATTGGATTTAGATTCTTTCGCTGCGCTCAGATGACAAATATTAACTTATATAAGCATCACAACGATCACTAATTGTCGTATTTTATCATTTTGGCATTGCAACATTAAATCATTGACTCATTAGTCATTGGTCTTTGGTCTTTGGTAATTGGTCTTTGGTAATTGGTAATTGGTCTTTGGTCATTGGTCATTGGTCATTGGTGAATGATATCTGATTTTCGATATTGGATTTTTGATTTTTGATTTATCAATTATTTTGTCATCCTGACCATCGGGAAGAATCTCTCCCAGTTTTAATATTTGACATGAGTAGATTCTGTCATTTTAGGATTTCAACATTGTCACATTTCAACATTTTCTTCTAACCCGAATTAAGCATACACTCTTAATGATTAATTAATATAATTCTAATAATATTTCAAGCGTCCCCGCTTGAAACGTTGTTGTTTGTGAGATTCTTCGCTGCGCTACCAATGACAAAATATTAACTCATATAAGCATTACAACTATAACTAATTGTCGCATTTTATCATTTTTTTTATTAAATCATTGTATCATTCTCTCATTGAATCATTGCCTTATTGAATCATTCACTCATTCAATAACTCTTCTCTCTTTAAGATCATATCTATCTCCTTTTCTAAGCATATAAAATAATGCATTTTCATCGGGTAGATGTTTCATATCACTTCCCTCTCTGGACCAAAAAGTTCCATCATATATTGTTACATAACTTGAACCAATAACTTCAAATTGATCTCCATGAACTACAATAGCAGTATTTTCATCAATTCCGAGTCCAAGAAGCTCAGGTTTGTTCTTTAGGATATCAAACATATCAAATTGTCGATTTCGGGCTAGCACATGTTGATCGATGGCGATGTTGGAAATAAACCGAAGTCCCTCTTCATGATCTCCCATCATAATCTGGTTATTTTTAGTATCACCTCTGGCTAAATAAGACCCCTGAATTGTAGCACCTGCTGATGAGCCTGCTATTACCCCGCCCCTTTCAAGAAGTTTAAACATTTCATCATGTGCTTTTGTATTAAGAAATGAATCAGCGATTCTCCATTGACGACCTCCGATAAAATAAATTCCAGAAGCATTTTTTATGGGTTCGATAAACTTTGGATTGTTGGCATCCGCAGAGTCTCTTGTATGCAGAATAGTGACTTTCTCATATCCATACTTTTCAAACCCCATCTTGATTTTTAGCAATGCAGAATCTTGCTGTAGAAAATCATCGGGTAATGCAGTTGGAATAACAACAATATGTGCAGAATCACCACCTGCATGTTTCTTAAATTCTAGGAAAATTTCATCATCTAATCTTCCACCACCAATTACAATAAGAGTGCCTGTAGCTGGTCCTGCAGTTTTGGTATCTGTCTTTATTGACTGCGCAAAGAAACCATTCCATATAAATAGAAATGCTAATATTAGTTTTAATCTAGCCATAGTGTCATTTTAATAATAGTAAGTTAATCACATGAAAAAGCCTGACTCAAATCAATGAATCAGGCCTATATTTATTGTGTACAGAACATTAATTTTCCTGCATCACATTATCATCATATTCTGTTTCAAACTTCAATTTATGCTTTGCTTCTTCCATTGCCAAGTAACTAAAGAGAGCCTTAAGCTCTTCTGTATCTGCAATTTCTGCTAAATCGGTATATAGTTTATATGCTGCCTTTTCACGGAGCATAGCAACTTCGAGCGAATCCTGATAATCCATTTCATCATGAATTTGCTTTTCAACCATATAATCACTTATTTTCAAATCTGTGACTTTTTTCAACTCAATGCCAGATAAAGTACCTTCATCTTTAAGAGTTTGTAATTTATCCCTATGAGACTTTTCCTCAAGAATAAACTCTCGGTAGGCAAGTTTCATATTTTCACTATTCGTACGGTTGTAGAGATCTGAATAAAAATTAATGGCTTCCTGCTCAGCTTTTATGGCATAATCCAGAATTTCATCAGTTGAATTAAATTTTTCCATCACAAAATTTTTAATATTGATTTGTTGAGCGTAAAATTATGAAATTTTCGGTTTTATTCTCTTATCTATTGAATAATAGTTTTTCTTAACAACCATAACGATAAAAAAATGCCATGGATTCATCCTGAATTGATTCGGAGAAACCATGGCAATATATTTTTATTAAACAAGAGTTAATCTTTAGTCTTCAACCTTTTCCTTCAATGATTTAAAGCCATTTCCTAATATTTCATTGGAGTTAAGGACTGTAACAAATGCATTTGGATCAATACCATTTACAAATTCTGTTAACATCGACATTTCGCGTCGTGTTACAACAGTAAATACAATTGACTTTTCATTACCACTGTACATTCCTTCACCATGAACCATAGTACCTCCACGATTTAGGTCATTAACGATTTTATCTTTGATTTCCTTTGATTTATCAGATACAATAAATAATACTTTATCGTAACTCATACCCTCTAGAATGATATCAACCACTTTACCGGTTATGAAAATTACGATTAATGAATATAGAGGGATTTTCCAATCTTTAAAGGCAATAAGCCCTACCAATACAATTACAGAATCAACCATAATCATCAACTGCCCCAAAGGAAGTTTTGTATACTTACTAATGATCATAGCAACTATATCTGATCCACCTGATGTTGCTTTCGCTTTGAAAATTAACCCAAGACCAACTCCAATAAACAACCCACCGAAAATAGATGAGAGTAAAGCATCATCTTTTACCAATGGTTCTGAACCATAGAAATATGTAAGTGTATCCATAAAAATAGCTGTCGCGAAAAATCCAACAACTGTCTTCATTCCAAAACGAGGCCCAAGGACCCTAATACCTATTATGGTTAATGGTATATCAAAAGCTAATGCCATCAAACCAACAGGTGTATCCAAAATATAGTGAAGAACTATCGAAATACCATAAACACCACCTGGAACAATCTTATATGGTGTTATAAATAATACAAAACCTGATGCCATTATAAAGGCACCAATTAATATAAAGCTGTAGTTCCTGACCCAGCGTAAGCTAAAAAGTTTATCTTTTTGAATAAATGCCATAATACCTAATATTTATAGTGATTTTACACCTGAAAATCAGCAAGTTAATAATATTTTTTTGCCTTCAACAAAAAAGCGCGCAAAAGTATATTTTTTTATTTCACAAAATGAAGAATTATAAAAATATTTTGTCCTCATTTTCATAAAGTTAAGGTTAGTTCCAAATAAAGAAGTATTAATCTTTTTTAAATTGAAAAACAACTTTTTAATAACTAAGGTTGTCAACCAATTATCAAGTAGTCAGCTAGTAGACTGGATTGACCTAAGTTGTTAAATATTAGAATATTATTAAATTAATTATTAAGTTTGCCTCAGATAGTCATAAATCAATTAAAATAGATAATTACAAACCAATACTAATTCAAATGAAAAAAATTTACTTATCTTTTTTGGTAATTGCAATTTCTGCTCTTGGCCTGATGGCTCAAGTGAACAGACAATTAGTGCTTGTTGAGATCGGAACAGGTACAGGATGTCCTTATTGCCCGGGCTCTGCTATGGGATTACATGATCTTTACATCAATGGTGACCCAGTTGCTGGTATTGAATACCACAGTTATAATAGTAGTGATCCATTTAACACTCCCGAAGCGGCCGCCAGAACATCATGGTATGGAATATCAGGTTATCCAACTGCACAATTTGATGGAGAATATGATGAAGTAGTTGGTGGTAGTAATACTTCAACCAGTTATGGTAGTTATTTGCCAAAAGTTAATGCCCGGATGGCAATGCAAACTAATTTCACAGTTGAAATTTACGGACAGAATACTGGAACCCTTTATAATATAACTGTTAGAGTAACAAAAAATGGAACTTACTCAGGTAGTAATTTAAAGGTTCGTTTCGCATTAACAGAAACAGATATTCCATATAGCTGGCAAGGGCAAAGTATGGTTGAATACTGCGAACGCCTTATGGCACCAGATGAAGATGGAACTGCAATATCTTTTGCAAGTGGAAACGTACAGGATGTACCATTAACTTTTACATTTGATAATACTTGGATTGGTACAAATTGTGAACTTATTGCTTGGATTCAAGATGATACTGACAAATATGTTCTTCATACAGAAAGCGTAATGCTACCAAACCTTCAAGCTGATGTTGCCAATGCAAACTTCACTCCAAGTACAACTACCCCTTGTGAAGGTACTACAGTAAGTTTCACAGACCAATCCGCAGGTGCTATTACATCATGGGACTGGACATTTGAAGGTGGAACTCCTGCAACATCAACAGATCAAAACCCAACAGTAACTTATAATACACAAGGCACATATGACGTAACTTTATATGTAAGTGATGGAACTACAAATAGTACATTATCTATTCCAGATATGATTGAAGCAGTAGTACCTCCAGCACAACCTAGCTCACCAGTTGGTGAAACAGAAGCTTGTGCAAATGGCACATATACTTACAATACCACTGCAGTGCCTAATGCCGACTCATATATTTGGGAAGTATCCCCAGTTGATGCAGGTACAATTACAGGTTCTGGTACAGAAGGTACATTTGTTTCTGATCCTTCATGGACTGGTGCTTATACAGTAAGTGTTCGTGCTGATAATTATTGTGGAGCTGGTACATGGTCAACAGCACTTAGTTGTAATCTTAACTTTACTCCTGAAGGTTTCTTACTATCTGAAGGTGGTGGAATGTGTGACGGAAGCTCAGGTATTGAAATTACTCAGGCCGGCTCAGAAACTGGTATAGATTATGAACTATACAACGATAATGTTTATACAGGAACTACAATTGCAGGTACTGGCAATCCATTAAGTTTTGGATACCAAACCGATGAAGGTACTTATACTGTTATGGGAATAGCAACAATGTGTGACCTTCAAATGTGGGGCACACCATGGTTGTATTATCTAGACACACCAATTCAACCAGATCCTCCATCAGGTTCCGAAACTGTTTGTAATGGCGAAACAACTAACTATTCTGTATCTCTTATTGATTATGCTGACACAATTTATTGGGATCTACAGCCTGCAAATGCTGGTGTACTTGTTGGTGGTGATTTTGAAGCTGATATTGAATGGGATGCTAGTTTCTCAGGATTGGCAACATTATCTGCACAGGGAGTTAACATTTGTGGTGCAGGACCAGTATCAGATGCAACAGAAATTCAAGTTGATGCAACACCAATGCCAGAAATAAGCGGTGTTACAATGATTTGTAATGACGAAGAAGCTGAATACTCCGTTACTGAAACAACAGGCAATACATACGTTTGGAATGTTACAGGTGGTAGTATTGTTAGTGGCGCTGGAACAAACAATATAACTGTACTTTGGGGAAATCCAGGTATGGGCATGGTTAGTTTAACAGAAACATCAGCAACTGATTGTGAAGGTGTATCTGGTGATTATGAAGTAATCATTGATGATTGTGTTGGAATTGGTGAGCTAGCTTATGGTGAAGTTAATATATTCCCTAATCCAGCTACTACAAGTGTTGAAATCAATTTCGCTGATAATGCTTCATCAAAATACACTGTAAAGGTTTATAACAGTGTAGGTCAGATTGTGGCTGAGAATAATGGAATTGCACTTGGTAATAACGAAAGTGTTAAACTCGATATTAGCAAATATCAGTCAGGTATTTATATCGTAAATATTGTTTCCGAAAGCGGATTAAACATTCGTACAACATTCGAGAAAACAAGATAGACTAATAAAAAATAATACTAAGGCCAACTCCTTTCATTAAAGGGGTTGGCTTTTTTTTTGCATAAGATAGTTCCAAAGGAGTATATTTACGGTCTTAAAATCTCAACTCAATATCATGGGCTACAAAACTATTTCACTTAAAATGCCAACCGGTTATGATGACGGCAGGTTGCGCAAAAAAATTGAGCATCTATTTCATATAGATGACTTTAACTTTTCAATAGTGAACAAAAGTCTGGATGCAAGGAATAAAAGCAATATTAATTGGGAATTACGTGTTATGGTTTCATCCGATGCCTTTAAAACTGAAAAACCATTTGTACCCGAGTTACAAATCTCAAACAAAAAAAGAGGTAAAAAAGTAACTGTTATCGGAAGTGGTCCTGCAGGCTTCTTCTCAGCATTTGTTCTTCAAAAAGCTGGTTTTAATGTAACTTTAATAGAAAGGGGTACCGATGTTAAAAAGAGAACCATCGATATTGACAATTTTGAAAAAACAGGTGATTTCACCTCAAATAGTAATTACTCATTCGGTGAAGGTGGAGCAGGCACTTTTTCGGATGGAAAACTAACATCACGAAGTAAAAAAATATCACTGGAGAAGCGTTTTATTCTTCAAAGCTATGTTGATGCCGGTGCTCCGGAAGAAATACTCTATATGACTCATCCACATGTTGGTAGCGACAATCTGAAAATTATAGTGAGAAACCTCCGCCGTCAGTTCACTGACCTTGGTGGAACAGTTCTTTTCGAAACAACAATGACTGATTTCAATTCTGTGGATGGTAACGTTAAGAGTGTTATAACCGACAAAGGAACTCATGACAGTGAATACTTATTGATAGCCCCAGGTCATTCTTCTTATGATACATATCGATTAATGATGAACAATGGTGTTCAGTTCCGTAATAAGAACTTTGCCATTGGTAGTAGAATGGAGCATTATCAGGAAGTGATAAACGTTGCACAATGGGGTAAAAAAAGCTTACCAGGAGTAAAGGCTGCTGAATACAGGCTAACATCAAAGGGGCAAAATCGCGAACAAGTATATAGTTTTTGTATGTGCCCAGGAGGTATAATTGTTCCAGCTGGAGCAACCCCAGAATCAAATATTGTTAATGGTATGAGTAACTACCAAAGGGAAAACGAGTTTGCAAATGCAGCATGTGTTGCAACTGTTGATATAAACCGCTTATTAAATAAGGAAGTATCACCAATGGAAACTCTGGATTGGATGGAAAAACTTGAAAACAGTTTTTATAAGTTTTCAGGTGGATATAAGGCACCTTTTTGCAGTATAAAAGATTTTATATCAGGTAAAACAAGCTCATCTTTTGTTGACACAAGTTATCCTCTTGGAATAATTCAGGCACCACTTTGGGAACTATTGCCAAATTAAGTTTCGTCGGCAATGAAGTCTGGACTTAAGGATTTCAATCGGAAAATGAGAGGGTTCGATACAGGGACTATTATGGGATTGGAAAGTAAGACTTCAGCACCAATACAGGTAATAAGAGAAGCTGATGGTTCTTGCGCTGGTTTCAAAAACCTTTTTGTTATTGGAGAAGGAAGTGGATATGCAGGAGGAATTATATCCAGTGCAGCTGATGGTGTAAAAGTAGCCATGAATATCATTGAAAACAGCTAAATAATTGTATTAGTCCACATATTATTATTTCCCAAAAGACGTTATTATAATTGAATAAGTTTTATAACTACTTTTGTAAATAATTACGTAAAACATGAAGAAATTAATCCCAGCAATAACCATAATCCTAATAGTGATTATCACCTCCTGTGGTACACTAAAGAAAAACTCAGGACATAGTAAAGAGGCCATTATGAAGGCTGATGCATATGCTTTATCAGAAGCTAGTTGTAAATACAGGCTCACCAAAATGATGCATCTTGATAGTATCTCTGATGTACAATTAAAAAATGCTCAAAATGATTTACACCAAAGTTTACTAAAACTTAAACGTAAATTTCATGAGAAGTATAAAGAACCTCAATCTGATTACATCCAATTCCAAAAGTTTGGAAAAACTGCTATCAGAGAGTTATCTACCTGCAAAAAACTTCAAGAATATGAGGCAGCTAAGAAAGTAGACACAGAAAATCCAAAGAAATCTGATAATCCATTTAATCAGTAGTCTGTATAACAAAGCAAACGAGCATATGCCCGTTCAACTTATGTCATATTAACTCAATTGGAATGTATTAAGAAAAAATTGGTTTGAAGCTTGTTATTGACTACTTAACTTTCGTCCAGTAAGTTGTTTTACCAAGAATGCTAACACCAATAAAGCCTCTAATCTTTAGTTTATCAAGATTCTCTTCATCAGGGAACTCCATATAGCAACTATATGTTTTGCCACTTTTTGGATCATATATTTCACCATCTTCCCATTCATCTTCATCGAAGACAAAATCTGTAAGCAATTTCAATCCCATGCTAGGACGTTTTTGTAATTCCGGATCTGGATTATGCTTATCCAATTTTGGCTTTCCGGTTTCAGGATCAATTGGAATTTTTATCCATACAATCTTTCCAAAATACTTATCTCCTTCTTTATAGATATCAATATGTGCATCCTCATCTTCGTTTAACCATAAACCAAGAATATCATCAGCTTTAACATCTTGTGCTTGCACCTGCATCATTGGTATCATAAACATGCCTACTAAAACGATTAACAAACTAATCTTCTTCATAAATTTTTTAATTAATTATTAGTTACTAAACTTATTTTCAGATAATAAACAATGTAGGCACACATTCAAAACTCATTAAATGTGGCCATTTCATC
The DNA here is from genome assembly GCA_937901015.1 of uncultured Bacteroidota bacterium. Taxonomy (GTDB): domain Bacteria; phylum Bacteroidota; class Bacteroidia; order Bacteroidales; family F082. The sequence continues at coordinate 17,180 of CALCGQ010000359.1, forward strand.
ATTCAATCCATTGGTGAAAAGTACTACAAAAATTTTATTCACCAATTATTTATGTGAAATAATGTAAGAATCCAGTAAAGAAAATCGTGATAACTCATTCTCCCATAACATTCCAAACCCAACCTACAATAAGGATTATATGATATTTATCTTTTTATATCTTTACGCACATTAAATAGCTTATTACAATATGAAGAAATACTTTACACTAATAATACTTCTACTAATAATTACAACAACTTCCTTTGCTCAACAATTTCATGGTGGAATTCTTGCCGGACTTGTTGGCTCTCAGGTAGCCGGGGATAGCTATTCTGGGTTTAAAAAAGCCGGGATATTTGCCGGAGGCTATGTGAGTTTTGATATAGGTGAAAAGTCCTCTCTACAAATGGAATTAACGTATTTCCAAAAAGGAAGTCGTGAGAACCCAACCGAAAAGAATGGTTATCAATCTTATATACTTAGATTGAATTATATTGAGCTTCCAGTATTTTATCAATACACAGCCGGTCGATTTACTGTTTTTGGTGGTCCATCAGCTGGATTCTCAATGGGATTTTATGAGGAGGTAAATCAAGAAGTTATTAGTGATCAACAAGATTATATTAGGCCAGCACGTGTAACACTACAAATTAACCTTGGCTTCAGATTTGAAATAGCACCAAAAGTTGGAGTCGACTTTAGAACTAACAATTCTCTTTTAAATGTATTTTCCCAAAATATAACTGGAGATGTTAGAAGAATTTTCGATTATGGAAGATATAATGATGCCTTGGTATTATCATTATATTACCAGTTTAGATAAGTAATGTGTATTAATCTGTAAAGATTTAGACTAAGAATATTTCTAATCATTTTTCTTAATTTTTCACAAATTACATTAATCAAAACATAGTAAAGGTTAAGAAAAAATACTTTTGCAGATGTGTAGTAATAAGTTATTAATATAAATGTATTTTTATTCTTGTTACTTTTTTCTTGATAAAACAGTAACCAAAAAATCAAGAAAGAATAATGCTACCTGCCCACAAAAGGCTTACACACGCCCGCCGACATTCTTTCTGGCCAGCGCTCTTTTAGGTTATTTGCAAAATCACTATCATTTAACTTATGACGATAGTTACTTGTTGCCAGCAACATTAATGGGCCTCATACTTCTATAAGTATCTTATTACTTCCATTTAATATTACATCCCGTACTTGGTATTTGTTGCTCCGGAACATCTTTTCCAGAAACAACTAAATCCAATGCATCTCTTAAGCTACTTCCATCAACAGGAATATTATTGCCCGGTCTTGATCCATCAAGCTGTCCACGGTAAACACAGTTTCCATACTTATCAAATAGGTTGAAATCCGGTGTACATGCCGCATCGTATGCCTTTGCAACTTCCTGACTTTCATCAAAAAGATATGGATAAGGAAATTTTAATGATAATGCCAACTCCTTCATTCTATTGGGATGATCATCTGGATACTTCACAACATCATTGGAATTAATTGCGACCATGCCAATACCTTGAGGCATATAATCATAGCCGATTTTTATGAGCTCATGAATAACATGCAATACAAATGGGCAATGATTACAAATAAACATAACCAAAGTTCCTTTTTCACCAATTACATCATTTGAAGAAACAGTATGATTAGTGATTGCATCCGTAAGTTTAAACTCAGGTAACTGAAACCCCAGTGCAATAGGTTTTGTGGGAGTAAGAGACATAATTATTTGATATTAGTGATTAGTATTTCGTACTATGCAAAAATAATGAAATTGACATATTGAGTTTCCAGCCGGTAAAATAACAATAAAAAAAAGGGTCTTCATTGAGCATATTTTGGATTTATATGTTGAAAATATTAAACCGAACTCAGGTTACTAGTATATTTGCATTATAAAAGATATTTTGAAAAAGATCCTTGTCATACGTTTCAGCTCCATTGGAGATATTGTTCTTACCACTCCCATTATAAGAGCCATAGATGAACAAACGGATTATAATATTCACGTTCTCACAAAGAAATCCAATGAGGGTTTATTTAAATCAAACCCAAGGATCGACAAGGTTCATTCATTCAAAGAATCTCACAATGAGGTGGTTCCAGAATTAATGAATGAGAAATTCGACATAGTAATCGACCTCCAGAAAAACTTAAGGTCTGCTAAAATTAAACGCAAGCTAAAGGTTGTCAATTATTCCTTTCCAAAGCTTAATATTGATAAGTGGTTACTGGTAAATTTTAAAATAAATAGATTACCCAAGGTACATATTGTTGACAGATATTTTGAGGCAGTAAGCGCAATAGGTGTAATAAATGATGGACTAGGACTTGAATATTATATTCCAGCAAATGATCAGGTGGCACCAGAAAATATCGATTTCCGTCTTAAGGAAGGTTATATTGGCATGGTAATAGGTGGGCAACATAAAACAAAGATACTCCCAGCTGAAAAAGCCGCTCAAATAATCTCCAAACTCAAGAAACCTGTTGTTCTTCTTGGTGGACCTGATGACAGAAAACAAGGTGAAGAAATAATCAGCTTATCATCTGATTCTGACGTAATAAATACTTGTGGCGAACTTAATATCAATCAATCGGCATCTCTGGTAAGTTTATCAGATGCAATAATCACAAATGATACTGGTCTAATGCATATTGCAGCAGCTTTTAATAAACCAACTGTTAGCATTTGGGGGAATACTGTACCTGATTTTGGCATGTATCCTTATATGCCTGCTCAATCCAATAATTATGTCTTATCTGAAATAGTAGGATTAGGATGTCGGCCATGTGGCAAACTTGGATTCAAAAAGTGTCCAAAAAAACACTTTCGATGTATGATGGATCAGGATGTTGAATTAATTGTTGAATCCCTTATGAATATCCAAAAATAGAATCTACTTACCTATTGCCACAAAGGGGTTACTTACCTTTTCCGAACCTATTGTTGTTTCAGGACCATGCCCTGGATAAGCTACAGTTTCATCAGGAAGTGTAAATAGTTTTTCCCAAATACTTTTTTGCAATAGATCATAATCACCAGTAGGTAAATCAGTACGACCAATACTCTGATTAAAAAGAACATCACCGGTTATTACAAACTTATCTTCTTCAGAATAAAAACAAACACTACCATTGGCATGACCCGGAGTGTGAAGAACTTTTAATCGAGAATTGCCAAATATCACATCTTCATTCTCATCAATATAATCATCAATATCTTTTACGCTCTCTAATGACAATCCGAATGTTGATGCATAGGCAATTGCATTGTCAAGAAATGGAACACAATCTTTGTGTGCAGTCAACCTTAGATTAAACCTATGAGCTGTAAAGCTATTACCTAAAATATGATCAATATGAGCATGTGTAAGTAACATCATTACAGGCTTAAGATTATTTTTATTTATATAATCTACCACAGTATTTTCTTCTTGGCTACCCTGCATACCAGGATCAATAATTACACAATCACCGGATTCGTCAGAAAGAATATATGTATTTACCTGAAAGGGATTAAAAGCAAATGTTTTTATTGTAATCATTTGATAAATGTATCTTTTCTAAGTTATTAATTATATTTAATGCCAAAAATAGCACATTCTTCCATCTTCCATGTCAATATATAATAAATTGGCTTGGATTTTGTTATAATTTAGCATTTCATTTGAAGACGATTTGAACCATATTTTGAGAAAAATATTACTTCCTTATATACCAATCATAGGGCTTATCCTTTTGATTTTATTATCCCCTGCAAAAGTGATTGGGCAATTTTATAATGGTTCCAATCAAACCTTTGGTAAAAGCAGAGTGCAGTACAATGACTTTCGTTGGACTTACTATAAATTTAAAGATATTGATACCTACTTTTATCTTAACGGAAAAGAGCTGGCTCAATACACAGCCAGATATGCCAAACAGCAGATTCCAAGAATCGAAACCAAACTTGGTAGCTTACTTGATAAAAAGATGCAATTTATCATCTTCAATAACCTCACCGACCTAAAGCAGAGTAATATTGGGTTAATGACAAACGAAGAATACAATGTTGGAGGTATCACTCATATTATTGGCTCAAAAGTGTTTTTATATTTCGATGGCAATCATGTGAATTTTGAAGAACAAATACGTGATGGAATAGCTGAAGTATTGTTCAATCAGATGATGTTTGGAGGAACAATGGGACAGCAGGTAAAAACTTCTACGTTTTTCTCACTTCCTGATTGGTATAAAGTTGGTATTATTTCCTGGCTTGCTACCGATTGGAATATTGAATATGACAATCGTGTGAGAGATGGTATATTATCTGGAAGATATGAACAAGTAAATAATTTGACTGGAGCGGATGCAGTATATGCAGGGCATTCATTATGGCGGTTTATTGCTCAACGATATGGTAAGGCAACAGTTAGCAATATCATTCATATGACTAATATGAGCAATAGCATAGATAAAGGGTTTATGTATGTTATTGGACTGCCTTTCAAACAATTAACCCTTGAATGGAAGGAGTATTATGAGAAAGAATATGAAAAGTTTGCCAATAATGATAATACACCAGAAGAACTATTCGATATTAAATACAAAAATGATATTCGTTATGGTGAGCCACACGTAAGCCCCTTTGGAAAGTATCTGTCATACACTACAAATGAATTTGGTAAGTATAAGATATATATTTATGATTTTGAGACAGGTAAAAAGAAAAAGATTCTTAAACGTGGTGTTAGCATCGATACAAAAACTGATTATTCCTATCCATTACTTTCATGGCATCCCACAGGGAAACTATTAGCATTTATTATTGAAGATAAAGGAATGCCCTGGCTTTATCGATATAACATTGAAGATAAAGAAATCACAAAACAAATACTATACGGGGTTCAAAAGATAACTGATTTTCAATACTCCGACAATGGCCAGCTACTAGTAATGTCGGCGGTACAAAAAGGTCAATCTGATTTATTTGTTTTCAATATTGCGGCATCTTCATTTTATAAAGTTACCAATGATATTTACTCGGAACTAAACCCAAGCTTTATAAATAACTCGAAACAAATTGTTTTTAGCTCAAATAGAGAAAATGATACCATTGGGAAAGAACCAGAGGAAATAGTTGGTGTTCCTGAGAATTTCGATTTGTTTGTATATGATTATGCAAACCGAAGTGAAATATTAAAACGTATTACTAATACTCCGCTGGCAAGCGAAATCAAACCCAACTCATATGGTTATAATACCATAAGCTATTTAAGTGATGAAACGGGAATCTATAATTCATATTTAGCAACAATCGATAGTTCCGTAAGCTCCATCGACACCACTATCCACTATAGATATTTTATTAACAGTAAGATAGTTACAAATTACCCTTCCGACATATTAAATCAGAACGTTAGCTATAAGGCAGGTAAAATAGCATCTGTTATTTATTCGGATGATTTTTACAAAATATATCTTGATAACACAGCTCCATATTCTTCGATTGGTGATATAATACCTGACACAACAAACTTCATGATAGAGGTTAGAGATAGCTATCAAAAGAAGTTGGTACAAGAGAGAAAAAAGAAGGACATCAAAAAACCAGATGCCTCAGTACCTCAGCCTGAGAAAACCGTTGTACAAGCACCTAAATTAAAGAGGTTTGTAATGGTTTACAGAGATGAAAATGGTGAAGAAGTATTTGGTAGTGAAGGAAATAGTGGATCGAGTAATGAAAAGTACATATATAATGAAAATGGGGTTGTAACGGTTCGTAATGATGATAAAATCACAATTCCCAAACGACTTAACTACAATGTGAGTTATTTAATAAACGATCTGGTATCACAAGTCGACTTCAATTATATAAATTATAGCTACCAACCATTCACTGGAGGTGGTGGACCCATATATCTAAACCCAGGATTTAACCTGTTCTTTCAAGTTGGAATGAACGATCTAATGGAAGATCACCGACTTGTGGGTGGAGTTAGATTAAACCTAAGTTTGATCAATAACGAGTATATTTTCAGCTATGCTAACCTGAAGAAAAGACTTGATAAAGAAGTTGTTTTCCACAGAAACACATTGGAAGGCACAAATGGATATACCATTATGAGAGTCCATACCCATGAGGCTTTTTATATTTTAAAATGGCCATTTAATGAAGCCCTAAGTTTAAGGGGTACAGGAATGTTACGTAATGATATGTACGTTACACTTGCCACCGATCAGATAAACCTAGAAACACCAAATGTTTATAACAATTGGGCAGGGGTAAAAGCAGAACTTATCTTCGACAATACAAGAGACTTGGGAATAAACCTAATGTCAGGTACCAGATATAAAATATTTGCCGAATATCATCAACTTCTAAATAACAGCAGCAATAACCTAATAGTTCTTGGATTTGATTACAGAAACTACCAAAGAATTCATCGTACATTCATCTGGGCAAACCGTATTGCAGGAAGTACATCTTTGGGAAGTGATAATCTAATTTATTATATGGGAGGAGTAGACAATTGGTTATTCCCAAAATTTAATCTTGATACACCCATTGATTACTCTCAGAAATATGCTTATCAAACGCTTGCCACAAATATGCGTGGTTTTAATCAAAACATAAGAAATGGTAATAGTTTTGTGGTAATTAACTCAGAGCTTAGGTTCCCAATTTTCCAATATTTTTCTAAAGCACCACTCAGCTCTGGATTTTTAAGAAGTTTCCAGTTCATTGGTTTTGGTGATATTGGTACAGCCTGGACAGGAATTAGTCCATACTCGCCTGACAATTCACTATACACAAAATATATTGATAGTGGACCAATGCATATTTCAGTACAGGTACAAAAAGAACCCATTGTAGGAGGTTTCGGACTTGGAGCAAGAGCTACCATTATGGGCTACTTTATAAGAGGTGATGTAAGTTGGGGAGTGGATGATTATAGAGTTAGAAAACCTGTATATTATCTTTCTCTAAGCCTTGACTTCTAACTTGATACTTTTTGAGTTTATAAGATGAAAATACTGTTGGAAGCCAGGCATATCAGAAGGTGCAAATTATGACATAGATCATAAACTATTTTTGTAATTAAAACTGTGCCAAAATGCAATTAAAAAAAAATTAAGTTCAAAAACAAGGATAACAACTTAATTTCCCGTCGTTTATTTTTTTTCCACATACCATGTTAATAAATAATAAGAGTTACCCACTAGTATTGGTTGTATATTGCATCACTTAAAAGGACACCTCTCCTTTTTGGTAATATGCTAATTTACAACAATATAGAAACGCTAAAACTAAATCAAGGTATAACTGATGGAAAATAATTTATACTTAAAATTCGATGAGAAAACTGATGAAAACAGCAGCCAGCAAAGGATACAAAACGGAGAGGAGAAAAGTTTTTATGATAAAGTTTTAGAAGAAAGAACAAGATTGGAAAAGACAGAAACTGCTACAGAACCTGTGGCAAAAAATAAATTGAAATTTACTGAAAAACCATCAGAAAAAATTAAGAAGCCTGAAGTGAAAAATCACTACCAACATGAGCAGGTTTTTGAGGCAGCAACCGCTTACTTTAATGGTGATACTTTGGCTGCAAATGTATGGATGAATAAGTATGCCTTGAAGGACAGTGAGAACAAATTTTATGAGCTCACACCTGATGAGATGCACAGGCGATTAGCCAAAGAGATAATTAGAATTGAAAGCAAGTATCCAGATCCTCTGACTGAAAAAGAGGTTTATGGAGTTCTTAAGGATTTCAAATATATTATTCCTGCTGGTAGCCCGATGGCTGGTATTGGAAACGACAACCAGATATCTTCATTATCAAATTGCTTTGTGATTGGTAACGATGGTGATTCTGATTCCTATGGTGGTATATTGAAAATCGATCAAGAGCAAGTACAACTAATGAAGAGACGCGGTGGAGTAGGTCATGACCTAACTCATATCCGTCCCAAAGGAAGTCCTGTTAAAAACACTGCTCTTACATCAACCGGTGTTGTACCATTTATGGATAGATATTCAAATTCAACACGTGAAGTTGCTCAGGACGGAAGAAGAGGTGCTCTAATGCTCAGCATTGGTATAAAACATCCTGATTCTGAAGATTTTATTGATGCTAAAATGGAGCAGGGTAAAGTAACTGGTGCCAATATAAGCGTTAAGCTTGATGACGAATTCATGAAATCCGTGAAGGAAAATACTACCTATGTTCAGCAGTATCCAGTGAATTCAGAAAACCCGAAGTATAAGAAAGAAATTAATTCACGTGATCTTTGGAATAAGATCGTTCACAATGCATGGTCATCAGCCGAGCCAGGTATTCTTTTTTGGGACACTGTGATTAAAGAATCTATCCCAGATCATTATGCTGATTACGGATTTAAAACAGTATCAACAAACCCATGTGGTGAAATTCCATTGTGCCCATACGATAGTTGCCGTTTATTGGCAATGAACCTTTATAGTTACGTTGAAAAACCTTTTACAAAAGACGCATATTTTAACGGTGATTTATTCACCAAACATGCTCGAATTGCTCAACGTATTATGGATGATATTATTGATCTTGAAATAGAGAAGGTTGATATGATTATCAATAAGATAGATGCAGACCCTGAATCAGATGATATCAAACAAAACGAGAAACATCTTTGGGAGAAAATCAGAGAAAAATCAATTCAGGGAAGAAGAACAGGTATTGGCATAACAGCTGAGGGTGATATGTTGGCCGCACTAGGATTGCAATATGGATCCGAAGATGCTATTACATTTTCCACAGAAGTACACAAATTACTTGCCATTGAAGTATATCGTGCATCAGTTGACTTAGCTGAAGTTCGAGGTGCTTTTGAAGTATTTGATGCAACCAGAGAAGTTGACAATCCATTTATTAACCGTATCAAAAAACATGCACCGCATGTTTATGAAAAGATGTTAAAAGTTGGGCGTCGTAATATTGCCATGCTAACAATTGCACCAACAGGAAGTATCAGCATCTGTACTCAAACAACTTCAGGTATTGAGCCAGTATTTATGGTTTCATACAAACGTCGTAGAAAAGTAAACCCTAACGACAATAATGTTAGTGTGAGTTTTATTGATGAAGTTGGAGATTCATGGGAAGAATACAATGTTTTCCATCCTAAATTCGAAACATGGCTAGGGATAAATGGTTATGATATTGATGAAGTAAAATCCAAAAACGAAGAAGATCTTAATAAAATTATAAAAGAATCTCCTTATTATAATGCTACGTCCAACGATATCAACTGGGTTAGCAAAGTAAAAATGCAAGGCGATATCCAAAAATGGGTCGACCATTCAATTAGCGTAACCGTAAACATTCCTGAAAATGCAACCGAAGAGTTGGTAAGCGATATTTATTTGACTGCGTGGGAAAGTGGGTGTAAAGGCATGACTATCTACCGCGACGGTTCAAGATCAGGGGTATTGGTAAAAGGTGATAGCAAAGAAATAAAAGGAGATTTCCGTGATTCAATTGCTCCATCACGGCCTAAAACCATTGAAGCTGATATTATCAGATTCCAAAACAACTATGAGAAATGGATAGCTGTTATTGGTAAAATCAATGACAAGCCTTACGAAGTTTTCACAGGACAAGCTGAAGATTTTTATCTTCCTCCTTATGTTGAGACCGGTTGGGTAACGAAGGTTAAGAAAAAAGGTGAGCGCACTCGTTACGATTTCGAGTTTGATGATAAACAAGGATACAGAATTGTACTACCAGCTTTATCACGTTCATTTGAGCAGGAGTTCTGGAATTATGCCAAACTTATCTCTGGAGTATTACGTCATGGTATGCCTCTGACTTATGTTGTAGATTTAATTTCGAACCTTACTGTTCCTGAAGATAATATTAATACATGGAAAAATGGTGTAGTTAGAGCCTTGAAACGCTATGTACCAGATGGTACTGTTGCGGCTGAGAAAGTTTGCCCTGCCTGCAACGAAGAAGCTGTAGTTTACGAAGATGGTTGCCTGATTTGTAAATCATGTGGAGACACAAAATGTAGTTAATTACTTGTTTTTATAACAATCTATGTTAAGAAAGCCGTCAGAATTGACGGCTTTCTTAGTTTATATACCTTATATATTCTTAAACCATATTTCATAATTAATATTTTTATACTTTTGCGGTCCGTTTTAAAAATGCTTTGCAGTATCAACATTGATCCATACATTGATTTTTAAAATATGAATATGCTTAACTAGCAACTGGAGAGATGTCCGAGTGGCTTAAGGAGCACGCTTGGAAAGCGTGTGTACGCCAAAAGCGTACCGCGGGTTCGAATCCCGCTCTCTCCGCAAAAAAAACCTGCAATGATATCATTGCAGGTTTTCGTTTTTAAATGCGTTGCAAACCCATTTGCATAAGCAATTAAAAATGAAAACATAAAATCTTCGCAAGAAGATTTGCAGGTTTATATGCTTGCAAA
>CALCGQ010000360.1 GCA_937901015.1 uncultured Bacteroidota bacterium
CTGGCTCAATGATATTTAATATTGAGTTTGAAGGTAATAATTATCAGGTTGTAGTTCCTGAGATTAATGTTTATGCTGACGCTCATTCTGCACTTCATGTGCCAACAACTGATCAATCTACGGTAAATACCATTGGTTTTACAAAGGAGCAGTCCTGGAAAATTGATTTTGCCACAGAATTACCAAAAGTTGAACCAATGGGTCAGGTGATAAAAACAACGGCACAGATAAACTCAACCCCGAAAGATGAAATTCTCCTGACTGCAGGAATAAGCGGATTGATCTTTCTAACAGCGGATGGCATATTAGAAGGCAAAAAAGTAGTTGTTGATGAACTGCTATTTACCATATCGGGTAAAGACCTTCTTGATAATAACTCAGAAGTACGGTTCATAGAAGCTAAAACCGCATTTGAGTTAGCTAAGTCTGAGTATGATAGAGCTTCGGAATTAGCAAAGGAAAGAATAATCTCTAATAAGGAGCTTTTGATAGCCAAGAGGAACTATGATAACGCAAAAGTTGTATATAATAACCTTAAGGATAATTACAATCGATCAGGGCAATCAATATTCAGTCCTGTAAATGGATTTATCAAGCAACTACTTGTAATAAACGGCCAGTATGTTGATGTTGGTGAACCCATTGTTAGCATATCAAGAAACGAAACCCTTTTCCTACATGCAGATGTTCAGCAGAAATACCATTCCATTCTGGATAATATAAATTCAGCCACTATCAAATCACTTTATGATAATAAAGTATATACACTGGAAGGACTTAATGGTAAGATTGTATCCTATGGACGTACAACAAACATTCACAACTTTCTTATTCCCATAAATCTCGAAATCGATTATGTTGAAGGATTTATGCCAGGTAGCTTTGTTGAATTATACCTTAAAACAACCACTAACAAAGAAGCAACAACAATTCCCGTTTCAGCTATCTTGGAAATTCAAGGTTATTACTTTGTTTTCGTACAGATTACTCCTGAACTTTTTGAAATGAGAGAAGTGAAGATTGGTGCTACAGATGGTTTAAAGACAGAAATCCTACAAGGATTATCCAAAGACGAAAGGGTAGTTACAAAAGGTGCTGTCCATATTAAATTGGCACGTGGAACTGGTGCATTAGATGCTCATTCGGGACATGTTCATTAATTGAATTATGAATTTTGAATGATGGATTTTAAATTATTATATCATGAAAAAAGAAAATATAATTCTTACTAAGTCTTTTGATTTTGCTCTCAGTATTATTGCACTATATCAAGAATTAGTTAAGGAAAAGGAATACATAATATCAAAACAATTATTACGAAGTGGTACTAGTATAGGAGCAAATGTTGAAGAATCAACAGCCGCTATTTCAAGAAAAGATTTCATTGCTAGTTTATCAATTGCCTCAAAAGAGTCAAGAGAAACGAGATATTGGTTACGATTGCTGGATAAAAGTGATCTAACCCAAAATGATCTAACTCAATATCTCAATGAGATTGAGGATATCATAAATATACTAACAGCAATTATAAAAACTTCTCAAAGTAATTAAGTCATGATTTGAATTTCTATTTCAAAATTCAAAACTTAAAATTCAAAGCATAATATCATGTTGAATCAAATAATAAAATTCTCATTACAAAATAAATACCTTGTACTATTAAGTTCAATTGTACTAATAGTTTTCGGGTCGCGGACTGCATTAAATATGGATATTGATGTATTCCCAGATTTAACTGCTCCTACTGTTGTTGTTATGACAGATGCTCATGGTATGGCATCCGAAGAAGTAGAGCGGTTAGTTACCTTTCCCATAGAAACGGCAGTAAATGGAGCAACCGCGGTTAGAAGAGTACGTTCAACTTCTGCACATGGCTTTTCATTTGTATGGGTAGAATTCGATTGGGGAACTGACATTTTTAAAGCAAGACAAATTGTTAGCGAAAAACTCATAAGCGTAACAGCTCAAATGCCACTCGGTGTGGATCAACCTAGTCTGGCTCCCCAGTCGAGTGTTATGGGAGAGATTTTCTTCATTGGGATGCAAGCCGATAGCACTACTATGATGGAGCTAAGAACCATTGCCGAATGGAATGTTAAGCCACTAATTCTAGCAACAGGGGGAGTATCTCAAGTTACTATTATTGGTGGTGAATTTAAGCAATATCAGGTATTGGCAAACCCTCAGTTAATGACATTTCATGGTGTCAGTATTTCAGAGCTAACCAATGTTTGTAAATCAATTAGCCAGAATTCTACCGGTGGTGTTCTTAGGCAATATGGTAATGAGTATGTAGTTCGTGGAATTGCACGCACATCCAATTTGGAAGAACTCGGAAATACATATGTAAAAACCGTTAACGGTAAACCAATCAAGATAAGAGACATAGCTGAAGTAGTAATTGGAAGCGCAGTGAAAATGGGCCATGCCAGTGAAAATGCCAGTCCGGCAATAATAATCTCAGTATCCAAACAACCAAACGTAAATACGCTTAATGTTACAGAGAGGATTGAGGCAAACCTGGAGATATTACGATATACACTACCACCGGATGTGGTTCTTGACACTCAGATATTTAGACAAGCTGACTTCATTGAAACGTCAGTTAACAACGTATTAAGGTCATTGATAGAGGGTGCAATTTTTGTGGTAATAATTCTGTTCATTTTCTTGGGTAATTTCCGAACCACATTAATATCATTGTTGGCAATCCCGTTATCACTTTTGGGAGCTATCCTAATATTAAAGCTAATGGGCTTAAATATTAATACAATGAGTTTAGGAGGGATGGCAATTGCAATTGGATCCTTGGTTGATGATGCCATTATTGATGTGGATAATGTTTATAAACGATTACGGCAGAATCATTTATTGCCATTGGAAGAACGCAGATCTTCATTTACTGTTGTTTATGAAGCATCAAAAGAAATTAGATCATCAATTTTCAATGCCACAATGATAATAATGGTAGCATTTTTACCATTGTTCTTCTTGTCAGGTATGGAAGGAAGAATGCTACAACCTCTAGGAATCTCATTCATTGTTTCATTGTTTGTTTCTCTAGTTGTGGCAATGACTTTAACTCCGTTACTGGCCAAAATGATGTTATCCAATGATGCTTATCTTTCAAAAAATAAAAAGGAAAGATGGCTGGTTAAACATATGACATATTATTATCAAATGTCGTTGAAATGGGCATTGGCTAATAGTAAGTTAATCGTATTTTCCACTGTTGTCTTATTGTTGGTTTCCATTTATATTTTCATGTCACTGGGCAGAAGTTTTCTACCAGAATTTAATGAAGGTTCTTTAACTCTATCGGTGGTTACTACTCCAGGAACATCCTTGGACGAAAGTAACAAACTTGGAAACCTTGTTGAAACAGAGTTGCTGCAAATTCCTGAAATTGAAAGCACAGCTAGGCGAACAGGCCGCGGTGAACTTGATGAGCACTCCCAAACAACCAATAGTGCTGAGATTGATGTTAACTTCACTCTAAATGAAAGAAAACAGGAAGACTTTTTGCACGAGGTGCGTGAAACACTAGCAGGGATACCGGGCATTGCATTTACTGTGGGTCAACCCTTGGGTCACAGAATAGATCATATGTTATCTGGTACTAGAGCAAATATTGCAATTAAGCTATTTGGTCAGGACTTAAATAAGATGTTTTCCTTGGGTAATGAAATAAAAAGTAGCATTGTGGACATTGAAGGACTAGTAGATGTTAACGTTGATCAACAGATAGAAATTCCTCAAATTCAGATTATCGCAAATAGAGATATGCTGGCAAATTATGGAATTAGCATTGAGAAATTTAATGAATATATAGATATTGCATTTGGTGGAGAGAAGCTAACAGATATATATGAAAACCAAAGACGTTTTGACCTAGTTCTTAGGCTAAACAAAGATTATACTGAATCCATTGAGGGTTTCCGGTCAGCCTTAATTGAAACATATGATGGGAAAAAAGTTCCGCTGGAGCAGCTAGCGAGTATAGTTTCTGTTTCAGGGCCTAGTTCCATCAGCCGTGAGAATGTTCAACGCAAAATCGTAATTTCAGCAAACGTTGCAGGACGAGATTTAAGAAGTGTAGTGGAAGACATCCAAAAAAATGTCCGCAACGATGTTGAATTACCTGAGAGTTACAGAATTGAATATGGCGGTCAGTTTGAAAGTGAAGCCAAAGCTTCAAGAACACTAATGCTAACATCAATTCTTGCAATTCTCATAATCTTCTTGATACTCTACCACGAATTCGGAAATTTCAAACTTGCAGGAATTATTCTGTTAAACTTACCACTTGCTTTAATTGGAGGAGTATTCTCCATATATTTCACTTCAGGAATTATGAGTATCCCCTCGATAATTGGTTTCATAACACTATTTGGCATTGCAACCCGAAATGGAATACTACTTATTTCAAATTACCAACGACTGGCCATGGAAGGTTCATCAGTAAGTGATATTGTAATTTCAGGATCATCCGACAGGTTAAATGCAATATTGATGACAGCGCTTACAGCAGCATTGGCATTAATTCCCTTGGCGGTAAATGGCAATCTTTCCGGTAATGAAATACAGAGTCCAATGGCAAAAGTAATATTAGGAGGCTTGCTAACTTCTACATTGCTGAACATCTATATAATACCTATAGTTTATAGCTTTATGAAAGGTAGAAAAAGCTAGTCGTTAATTTGATGATAGAAAATTGTCAACAGAAAATCTAAGAAAATGAAACACATAATATATTTGATTTGCTTTTTAACTTTTAGCTTAAGTCTTACTTCTCAAAATAGCATCGAAAATGTGCTAGATCAAATTGAGAAGAATAACACTTCTCTTAAAGCATTAAGAAGTAAAATAGAAGCTAAAAAAATTGGAAATAAGACTGGTACATATCTTCAAAATCCTGAGGTTGAATTCCATTATCTATGGAGTAATCCTACTACAATCGGCAATCGTACGGACATAACAATCACACAAGGATTTGACTTTCCCACTGCATATAAGCATCGCAATAATGTTAGTGATCTAAGGAACCTGCAAGTTGATGTTGAATATAAGAAACAACTAAGGGAAGTATTGCTTCAGGCGAGGTATGTATGCTTAGAACTGATATATTCAAATGCTGTACACAATGAATTAATAATGAGGAAGGAACATGCCTCAGAAATTGCAAAATCATACGGTAGAAAGTTTGAATCTGGGGAAAGTAATATCCTTGAATACAATAAAGTGAAATTGGCATTACTAAATATCACCAATAGACTTTCAACCATTGAAATAGAAATTGAAGCTCTGAGGTCAACATTATCAGGTTACAATGGAGGTCTTAAAGTTGATTTTGATCAGAGTGAATTCTTAGTTATGGTTCTTCCTGAAGATTTTGATATCTGGTATGCTCAAGCAGAGAAAAATAACCCGGTTCTTAATTGGATTAAACAAGAAATAGAAGTCAATAGAGCACAAGAACAATATGCTAAGGCTATGAGCTTACCCAAAATTGAAGCGGGATATATGAGTGAGGCAATTGTAGGTGAAAAGTTTCAAGGGGTTATAGTAGGCTTATCCATACCTCTTTGGGAAAATAAGAATACGGTAAAATATATAAAGGGTAATACATTAGCATATGAGAATCTAGAGGCAGATAGCAAATTGCAATTTTATAACCGGCTCTTAACACTTCATAATAAAGCCATTAAGCTACAAAAAAGTGTTGAAAATTATAGAAATCAAATGGAATTGCTAAACAACTCGTCATTGCTCAAGAAAGCACTTGACAGTGGTGAGATATCATTGATAGAATATATCTATGAGTTTTCAATTTACTATGAAAGCATCGATAATCTGCTGAAGATGGAAATGGAGTTGAGTAAAACAGTTGCTGAGCTAAATCAGTATCAGTAATTAATTACAGATAAAACAATTGGTAAGTACAACACCCATAATCATATCTACACCATCACATTTACCCTTTAAGCAGATGGGATCACCAGGTATCAAGTCATTAATAAGGTCTTGATTATTCTCTATTGTTTTTTTGGATAGTGTGCAGTCAATTCCTTTTTTTATATCCACAAGTGTGATTGTTACATTCTTTTCAGACTGAACTATTTCAGTAATTGTGCCGCTAATTTGAACTACATTATTTGCATACTTGTGAGTTGATGTTTCCTGAAAATAAGAAAACTCAGTGTGCAGATCATAGGCATCCATAATGAAACTGGGGATTTCAGTTTCAATATTTCTAGGTGGTTTACTAAATGCGTAATAGATAAAGGAAAAACACATAGCAATAATTGAAGTGGTAATTATAAGAAGTATTTTAATTGCTGTTTTCATAATTTCTAATTACTCGCATATGGTTTGTAAAGAAGATTTACCGTAATTCCTATGTTATCATCAATGGTGTTCAGATAATCTTTTTCAAACTTAATATCATATGAATCTGCCGAGAGATTAAAGCAAGCTTCAGCAGAAAGTATATTATCGGTTACTGTAACTGATGCCTTTTCTTTAATATATTTTGTAACTCCATGAAGGTTTAATTTACCTTCAATAATGATGTTATATCTTCCATCAGAAGATAGATCATAACTGGTATAATCAACAATTCTTCCAATGAATACTGATGATGGAAATTGCTCTGATTCCACAAAATTATCATTAAATTGCTCCTCCAATATTGCTTTCTTGAATGCAAAAGACCTTATGAGAGTTGATATAACAATCTCACCTGTTTCAAGGTCTATAATACTGGCAACCTTTTTATTATGCCCAATAAATGAGAATAAAGATGCATCAATATTAATGTCAATTTCACCCGATTTGGTAATGAGTTTTTGGGATTGAAGATTTATATTACAGAAGCAAATGGCTGTTATGATAATTAGTGTTCTTAGCATTACTTCTATGGTTAAATCGATGGTAACTAAAGATTAAAAGGCAAAAAAAAGCAGTTGCTTCAATCAATAATCATGAAACAACTGCTTATGAATTTTTGTTAATTTCTATTGTTCAAACTTCAACATTAGGTTTGGCTTAATAGCATGTGCAATTGCAGCATTGTTAAATATAGCTAGTCCAAAAGGAAGCTCTTTGCTAATTTCAAATACTACATCATCTTCATCATTTGTATTAAGTTTACGTGTAAACTCACATACCCAACCTGTACCTGTATAAACAGCAGTAATTGAAATGTCACCTCTACCTTCTGTAAATGGTCTAGTTGTAACACTTGGTAAACGCTTGTTTCCAGTTGCATGCTCATATCCACCGTCAGCAGGATTAATTGATCCACCTTCGTAAGTAAGAACACCTTCAGCATCAACAGCTGTGATTAGTTTTGCAGTTCCATCATCAATATCATCCATACTAATCCAGTAATATTCAGTTTTGTTAGGAATCACATATTTTGGTACACTTACATCAGCGTTACCATTATTAAGTGTTTGTGAGTTATTTGAATAACCACCTTGACCTGTTGCATCACCTTTTCTACCGTTTGCAGCAGAACCAGTTGCTTCAGCATAAACCATTTTTTGATCATCAATTTGTCCTTGATAAGTTCCTCTAACTCGTTTCCAATGCCACATGTCAATTTTCTCACCTTCTACTGTTAGATAATGTCTTGTGTGCTTATCTTTAGGATTTTCAATAACTAGGTTCTGGTGACATGTTGCATAACATGTAGCTGAGCTAAAGTTACTTACTTCACCAATAGGGAATAAGAAAGAAAATTTATCTTCATAAAATTTGTCACCTGCATCATTAGCATATTTATGTTCACCTTTCCACAATTTGTCGGAAGGATCAAAATACCATGATTGTCTGTCTTTACTGTCTTCATCATCTTTCCATTCCAATAGGAAATAAATATTCTCAGCTGTATAGCCGGCACGCATTGTGAAATCATATTTTTCACCTGAATAAGGTGCAAAAAGCCCGATTGATTCTTCAAAACCTTCACCGTCGCCATTCAAATATGTACCTCTGGCAGCTAAACTAGGAACTTCAGTTGTTCCAACTAATCTTTGTGCGGTTCCCCACATTTCTTCAATATCACCATCCAATGCTGGAGCAGCGCTGAATTTTTTAACAAGAAGTTCTGTTGTGCTTTCACCTGCGTCTGCTGGTGGATCTTCATCTTTTGTACAACTACTTAATGATACTACTGTACCAAGAAATACGATTGCGATTAAATAACTAAAATACTTTTGCATAATTTTAAAATTATAGTTAATTGAATTTATTTTCTAACTCTTATGCATTGGCAAGTTATGTGCCTGTAGTTTACAAAATCAAAAAGAATAATTTTTGAAAAACGTATATTGCTGAAATCCCGATATGTAGAATTAAAGCTACATTCCTATATAGAATGATCCTAATTAAACAGATGTTCTAAATCGACGAGTTCTCATCTTTATTGACGAAAATTCACCGATTCAAGATGATTATTTTGTGACAAAACCGAATTACAAGTCAAACTTGGCAATCTTTGATTTTAATGTGGAGGCAGGTATTCCAAGTATTTCAGCTGCTTTAGCTTTATTACCCTGACTTTTATTTAGAGCTATTGAGATGGCATTTTTTTCTACTTCTTCAAGAATATCGTTAAGAGATTTACCATCGAAAGCAAAATAGGTTGGCTTAAAACCTGGAAATTTGATTTCGTAGGGAATAATGTTTTTTTCAATTTTATTGTTTGTACTTAATAAGGTTAGCCTTTCACTCAGGTTCCTTAATTCTCTCACATTTCCCGGAAAGGGATATTTTTTTAGTACTTCAAAAACATCATTGTCTATTTCGATATCATTATCTTCTGAATAAATAGACACAAAGTGTTGAACTAATTTCACTATATCTTCTGGCCTTTCTCTTAAGGATGGTAAATGAATTGGGAATACATTTAGTCGATAAAACAAATCCTCCCTGAATTTTCCCTCATCTACCATTTTCCTGAGATCCCTTTTTGTTGATGCAATAAGACGGATATCAATTTTGATAACCTTTGTTCCACCAACTCTTTCGATTTCACGCTCTTCCAGCGCACGCAATAATTTCACCTGAAGGCTGAGAGGGACGTCATCAATATCATCGAGGTAAAGTGTACCTCCATTTGCCATTTCAAAACGGCCTATTTTATCCATTGTAGCACCGGTAAATGCGCCTTTTTCATGTCCGAAAAGTTCTGATTCAAATATCTCACTGCTTAATATGGCACAGCTGACCTTTACCAATTTCTTTTTACTTCGGCTTGAATTATAATGTATGATATTAGTAAGGAGCTCTTTTCCTGTTCCTGTTTCTCCTACCAACAATACCGAAGTTGGTTTTTGTGCAACAATCTTAACAAGGTCAAAAATTTCATTTACTCCCGAACTATTGCCAACGTATGATGAGAAGTCGTAGTTCTGCTTTAATTGTTTTTTAAGTTCTTTGTTCTCATTTTTTACTTGTTGAAGTTCCATTATTCGTTTTATGATAATGAGCATCTTTTCATTATCAAAGGGTTTTTCAACATAATCATAAGCACCCAATTTCATTGCTTCCACTGCATTCGACACTGTTGAAAATGCAGTCATAAGAACCACAAAAATATTCTGATCTATTTGCTTTATTTTTCCAAGAAACTCTATTCCGTCTATGTCTGGCATTTTTAGATCGGTAATTACAATATCAGGTTTCTCGGTTTTTAATTGAATAAGTGCAGGTCCTGCATGAGCAAACTCTATTACTTCAAACCCCTCATCTCTTAACTCATCAGCAAGTGTAACCCTAATTATTCTCTCATCATCAACAACAAATATCTTCATACCTTACTTTTGTGTGTACGTTTCCAATTCAATAACAAACTCAGTTCCTTCCTCAGAAGAACTACCCAATTTAATACTACCTCCATGCTCTTTTATTAAATTGAAAGAAACCGACAGTCCTAAACCGGTGCCTTTTCCAACTTTCTTGGATGTAAAAAATGGGTCAAATATTTTGTCCTTAATTACTTCATCAATACCGTTTCCATTATCCTTAAAGTGGATATAAACTTTATCATGAACTTGGACAACATCAATATCAATTATGCCTTCAAAATCGGACATAGAATCCTTTTTTTCATTTATTGCATCCAAACTATTGAGTAGTAAATTAACAAAAACCTGTTCCAGATGATTGGTGCTTCCGTTTACATAGAATCCTGTTTTGTAATTTGTATTTATAGTAATTTTACTGCTTTTAAATTTATGACTGGTTAAAATAATGGCACTGTCAAATACAGAATTCAAATGTACTTCTTCAAAAACGATATCCTGTTTCCTGCTAAACCTTAGCAACCTTTGTACAACAAGTTCAATCTTATCCGTAGCTTCTTTTATCAGATGAATATACTTAAGGTTCTGTTCCGTATTTTCAGGATTTTTAATGATCCGGTTTGTACAGTTCTTTATACCCGATATTGGATTATTGATTTCATGAGCAACCCCTGCAGATAGAGTTCCAAGGGAGGCAAGTTTTTCAGCCTGAATCAAAGCGCCTTGAGCATCCTTAAGTTCAATATAACTATGGCGCAGTCTGTTAATCATATCAGAAAATTTCGTTACCAATACATCCATCTCATCATCCACATGGAAATTTAGAAAGTTTTTCTTTTTCCGCTCATCAATATTGTAGTCTTCTGACAGAAAGTAATCTAGATTTATAATCTGAGCTTTTTGGCTAATTTTTTTGATGGGTGATGTTATTAAATAGGAGAAAAACAATGCACCTATTAACCCTACTACCAGAAACACAACTATCATAATTAATAAATTAGTAGTAGCGTTATTAATTTCCTGTTGAATATGTTCTTCAACTATTCCCAACCGCACAGTACCAACTTCTCCATTTAGAATTGGGTAGGCAATATCACGAATTACCGGATACTTATAATTATCAGCCTGTATAACTTTAATGTTAAAGTCGCCTGCGATTAGATTATTTGCTTCCAATAAACCTTCAGGAATATCTATATCATAGGTTTGGGCTACAAGTTTATTGGTGTTGTTCAATATAAAAATATAAGAAATACTTGGATCGCTCTGTTTTATCTCGTCAAGTATATTATAAAGGCCAACATAATCCTCATAAACCATAGGTGTAAGGGACTTATCGGAAACAATTTTTGCCAAGACATTACAACGCTTATCAATTTCCTTTTCAAACGGTTTATAAACTGAAGTCCATAGTAGGTATATATTAATTGCTCCAAATATTGCAACGATGATTGTTGATCTTAAAGCAAACTTCCAGAATAATGGAATATTGATGGTCCTACTTTTTTGCTGCATTATCAATATATTCTTTTAATTCAAAAACACTTCTATAAGCTGTATCTGTAATACGTTGAAATTTGTCAATATTTAGCTTATCCAATATATTTCTGCCAATACTATCATTATGCAAATTCAAAAAGATATCCTGATATTCCTTAAAATTTTCATCAGATAATGATTTTGGAGTAACAACTGGTGGGATTCCATATGCCTCTGATTTTTCAATAATTTTAAGATTCTCTACTTTTTCGGGCTGATGAATTGCCAAATAATCGAATATTAGTCCATGGACCGATGAACCATCTATAATACCATGATTAACCATTTGAATGGAGATATCATGACCATACGTATAGATGGTTTTCATGAAAAAATCCTCTTCCGTCTTATTCAAACTATAAAGTTTTTTTAATGGATACAACCTGCCGGTATTTGATAGTGGGTCGTTAAATGCAAAGCTATTATTCTGGAAATCCTCAAACTTCTCAATTTTTGAGTCCTTTTGAGTTATTATATAAGCATTATAGGTAAAGCTACTATCAATAATTGGTGCTGCCAGTAGTTTGATTTTACCTTTCTTATATTCATCCACGAAAGCTCCTGAGCATATAAATGCAAAATCCACTTCAGAGTTCTCAAGTAAAGTATTAACTTCTTCGTAAGTCTTTTTTTGTTTTATTAAAATTGGGTGGCCTATTTTCTTAGAAATATGCTGGATAAGATCGTTATAGTAAATAAAGGTTTCTTTCGGTGATGTCATTGATGCGATGGCAATGTACACAGGTTTTGTTCCATGATTAACTCCTGTTTGATCTGGAACATCCGATTCAGAAAAATCAACTCTAACGCTTTCCTTATTTGTATTTGTACATGAGATGCATAATACAATGAATAATATTGATATATAGTTAATTAGCTTCATATTTCGATTTTAACATTCGGTAAAGAAAAGAAATATTTTAAGTCTAAACTGTATATTTCTTTCAAGCAACTCTCAATTACTTAAATAAAAGTATCTAATAACTGGATGAAAACCATAATCCAACTAACTTTGCATCATTAAATTATACATTACATTATGAAAAAGCAATTCGGCATCTATTTATTAATAATTACTTCATTTTCTCTTGTGGGCCAAACTTTTTTTCCCGAAAATGGAGAATTGTATAATGATGAAGTTGTACCTCGAATTGATATTACGATAAACCCTGATACATTGGAATGGTTGTACCAGCAAGAAAATCTTGAAAGTGATGTTGAATTTACAGCAAGATTTATTTTTGATAATGGCACAGTTAGGGATACAATAGAACCCGTTGGATTTAGGCTAAGAGGTAATACATCCCGGTATTCGCAAAAAAAATCATTCAAGGTTGCTTTCAATAGATTTACTTCTGGCGGTAAATACTATGGTGTAGAAAAATTAAATTTAAATGGTGAGCATAATGACCCAACTGTGATTCGATCGAAAGTATGTTGGGATATATTACGTGATATGGAAATCCCCGCACCAAGATCCAACCATGTTCAGGTTTATATTAACAACGATTATTATGGCCTATACATAAATGTTGAGCATATCGATGAGGAATTTATTAAAACCAGATTCCAATATAATGATGGTAATCTTTATAAATGTCTTTGGCCAGCATCTTTACAATACATTGGTGATGACCCAGATTTGTATAAATTCGAACAAAACGGACGTCGAGCATATACTCTAAAAATTAATGATGAAGTAGATGACTATTCTGACATTGCCAACTTCATTGATATTCTGAGTAATAGCTCAGCAGATAATCTGGTTTGTGAACTGGATGAAGTTTTTAATACTTATGATTATCTAAAGGTTATAGCTTCTGAAATTCTATTTGGTCATTGGGATGGCTACATTTACAATCAAAACAACTATTACATATATAATAACACCATATCCAATAAGTTTGAATTTATTCCCTATGATTTGGATAATACCTTAGGAATTGATTGGATTGGTCGTGACTGGGGTACAAGGAACATTTATGACTGGCAAAATCATGGTGATTACAGGCCTCTTTATGAACGTGTGATTGATAACCCACAGTTAAGAGAACAGTACACGTATTATATGAATGAGCTTGTTAATCAAACCATAAACCTAAACACTTTGGTATCTGAAATTGAACAACGACGGGATATGATTGCACCGTATTTACAAAACGACCCATATTATCCTTTGGATTATGGTTATACAATGACAGATTTTTATAATTCGTATAATGAATCATTGGGTGGTCATGTTAATTATGGATTATTCCCATACTTGGAAACAAGGATTAATTCGATCAAAAGTCAGCTTGAAAATACAACAATGGATCCTGTTATTAAATACATTGCACATAACAGGAGTTCTAATACTGAGGTATGGATTAGAGCATATGCTGAAGCAGAAACCAACAATCCCACCGTTAGTATAACGTATACCATAGAAGGACAAGGCGTTGAATACCAAGATATGTTTGATGACGGTCAGCATAATGATGTAGATGCTGGTGACAAAATTTTTGGTGGTTCAATCTCAAATATTCCTGAGGATTCATTTTTAACATATCAAATAATAGTTGATGATAATTCCGGACGTGAAAATATACTTCCTTGTGAACCTGTATTAATACCAGCTGCTGGTGTGGGAAATGAGGTGTTGTTTATAAATGAATTTATGGCTTCAAATTCCACTACAATTGCCGATGAGCATGGCGACTTTGATGATTGGATTGAAATATATAATCCTGAGAATATATCGGTTTGGATTGGAGATAAATATCTAACAGATAATCTCAGCAGCCCTAGGAAATGGCAAATGCCTGATGCCTACATTGAACCGAATTCATTTTTAATATTTTGGGCTGATGGTGAACCAGATCAAGGACCTTTTCATACTACTTTCAAGCTAAGTAAGGATGGCGAAGAAATAGGAATATTTACAAGTAATCAACTGATAATAGACGAATTGATTTATGGTCCCCAAACTACGGATATTTCATATGGAAGAAAAGTGGACGGCGATTTTGACTGGATATTCTTCGAAGAACCTACTCCTGGAGCAAGTAATCAAACTTCAGATATTCCACAAACTGTTGATAACTCAAATTTTACACTATATCCTAATCCAGCCAATGGTAATACTGTTTATTTAAGTGAAAAGATATCTTATCAGGTTTACAATATTTATGGACAACTAGTTGCTGAAGAGCATAATTATGATTTTATTAACATAAGCACATATACTAAAGGAATTTACATTGTCGTTTCAGATAAAGGAATTAAACAAAAACTAATTATCAACTAACACTAAAATGACTTTCATTAAAACTACAATTGCGATCATATTAATGATTGTATTCACAAATAATCTTACTAGCCAAACAAATAAAACTACGATGACTGACAACGCCAATAAAACAGAAGAACAATGGATTGAAGAATTGGGTGAAGAAAAATATCGTATTCTTCGTCAATGCGGAACCGAGGCACCATTCACTGGCAAATATTATCAACACAAGGAAGAAGGCAGTTACCATTGTTCTGGATGTGGAGCTAAGCTATTTACATCAGACACAAAGTATGATTCTGGATCGGGTTGGCCTAGTTTTTATAATGCTATTGACAAAAAAGCGATAAAAGAAATTAAAGATACAAGCCTTGGTATGATACGAACAGAGATCAAATGTGCATCATGCAATGGCCACCTTGGTCATGTTTTCCCAGATGGCCCAGGCCCAAGTGGATTACGTTATTGCGTGAATTCAGCATCGCTTGAATTTGAAGGAAAAGAGGAGTAAGATACTGTTGCCAGCGTCCACGCTGGCAAGTTCTATGATTTTTGATTTATGATATAGGATTATTGATATTGGATTTGTGATTTGGTGAATGTCATAGACTTCCATCCTGTTGCATGCGTCCACCAATTGGTTTAAGTCTGTGACTTAAACCTATACATAACACTATGAATTCTTTGTGCTGACCGAGAGGTATGCCGATGCTGACACAGAGACTTCTTGGTGCTGACAGAGATAGCTCTCGGTGCTGACAAACAATCAGAGCTCATTTCAGTAAGCGACCACAACGTCCCGTTGCATGCGTCCACGCTGGCCTCTTTTATGATTTATGATATAGGATTATTGATATTGGATTTTTGATTTAGAATCGTGCCATAAGCCATAGGCTATACCCTTAACTGTTGCATGCGTCCACGCTTGCAATTTTTATGATTTAGAATCGATGCCATAAGCCATTTGATTCAAGAAATATCAATTATCCAAGCCCAACAATCATATTAATTTTCTAGTTTAGCAGAGTATACCAACTAAACTACAATCAATGTTTTCAAAAGATACTTATGTAAATCGACGTCGACAACTTATAAACGATGTTGATAATGGATTAATACTATTTATTGGTAATGCTGAAAGTCCTATGAACTATATGGATAATACATATAGATATCGTCAGGATAGCACCTTTCTTTATTTCTTTGGACTAACTCATCCCGATTTAATTGGGGTCCTTGATACCGAATCCGGTAAAGAAACTATCTATGGTGACGATTATACTATCGATCACATTGTTTGGATGGGTAACCAACCTACAATCAGGGAAAGAGCAAAAACATGTGGAGTAGCCAATACGGAATCCATAAGTAAGTTGTCAAGTGACCTTGATAATGCAGTTTCTGCTGGTCGCCAAATTCACTT
Organism: uncultured Bacteroidota bacterium; assembly: GCA_937901015.1. GTDB lineage: Bacteria > Bacteroidota > Bacteroidia > Bacteroidales > F082. The sequence continues at coordinate 16,046 of CALCGQ010000360.1, forward strand.
CCTTCCAGTTTATCGTGGTGAAAGCAAAATAATGCTATTTGAATTACTCGGTGTTAATCCAGCAAAAGTTCAACAAGAATCATCATTACAACTTGTTAAGGCAGTCATTAAACAACGTAATTATAAAACTGAAGAAGAGATAATTCAGATCGAGGAAGCAGTTAATACAACTGTGGATATGCACCTTGCCGGTATGCGGATGGTACGTCCGGGAATGACAGAGGCTCAAATTGCTGCTGAAGTTGAAAGAATCGCACTTGCTCAGGATGGAAGTATTTCATTTCCAGTAATTGCTACTATAAACGGACAAACACTACATAATCATTACCACGGGAATACATTAATAGATGGCCGCATGTTTTTACTTGATGCCGGTGCAGAAACTTCAATGGGATATGCTGGAGATATGTCAAGTACTTTTCCAGTGAGCAAAACATTCACTACACGACAAAAAGAAATATATCAAGTTGCCTTGAATTCTCATGAGGCAGCAATAAATATGCTTAAACCAGGTGTTCCATTTAAGGAAGTTTATTATGAATCTGCCCGAGAAATAATGAGAGGAATGAAAGACCTTGGCTTTGTAAAAGGTGATATAGGTGAGGGAGTTGCTGCTGGGGCACATGCCATGTTCTTTCCTTGTGGGTTAGGTCATATGATGGGCCTTGATGTTCATGATATGGAAGATCTTGGTGAGCAATGGGTTGGATATGATAATGAGGCAAAAAGCACTCAATTTGGAATGAAATCACTTAGACTAGGTCGTAAGCTTGAGCCTGGATTTGTTCTGACTATAGAACCTGGTATTTATTTTATACCACAGCTAATTGATCTATGGAAATCTGAAAATAGATTCTCAGAATTTCTGGTTTATGATAAAATTGAACAATATCGTGACTTTGGAGGTTGCAGGAATGAAGAAGATTTTTTAATCACAGAAACTGGTTTCAAGCTACTTGGTAAACCACTGCCAAAAACCATTGAGGATGTTGAAAACGAGAGACTAAAAGCATTTTAGTATTATCAGTAGATGACATTGAAGGTATTGCTCAAAATATTATTGATTTAGCAATATGATTTATTTGCATACATGCTAACTTAAAGTTAGGTCTAGCAAAAGATATTATTAAAAAATTAGGAATATAATATGTTATCAAAATTAGATGCGTGGAATCCACCAGTAGATTGGTTATCAATCAAAACAATAGATCTTCACACTGGAGGTGAACCATTACGAGTATTATATGATGGTATTCCGGAAATCAAAGGCAACACAATACTTGAAAAAAGAAAATATTTTCAGAATAACCTTGATCATATCAGAACTGGTATTATGTTTGAACCACGTGGACATGCCGATATGTATGGTGCATTGATTACGGAGCCTGTCACAGAAGCGGCTGATTTTGGTACTTTTTTTATCCACAACGAGGGATATAGTACCATGTGTGGTCATGCAATCATAGCTTTAACGAAGCTTGTCTTTGATACTGGAATGATAAAAAAATCAGATTATAAACTTACAATTGATGCTCCTCCGGGTCTCATAAGGTCCAAAGCCAAAGTGGTTGATGGTATAGTTAAAGATGTTTCGTTTTTAAATGTTCCATCCTACCTCCTATATAAAAATGAAACTATTGAAGTAGAAGGGATTGGCACCGTTAAGTTCGACATTGCCTATGGTGGAGCTTATTACGCCTTTGTTGATGCTGATGAACTTGGTATTGGAATGGAAGAGCAAGATTACAATCAGCTAATCGACTGGGGTCGAAAGATTAAACATGCAGTTATTAATAAGTTTGATGTTCCTCATCCAACTGAAAAAGACTTAAGCTTTCTATATGGTACAATTTTCACGGGAGCTCCCAAAAATCCTAAGAATCATAGTAGAAATGTTTGCATATTTGCCGAAGGTGAAGTTGACAGGTCATCAACAGGATCAGGAGTGAGTGCCAGAGCTGCTTTACATTATGCAAAGGGCGAAATTGAGATGGGTGAAAAGATCACCATTGAAAGTATTCTTGGAACCACCATGGATGTTGTTGTAACTGAAGAGTGTAGTTTTGGTCCACATGAGGCTATTATTCCAGAAGTTACCGGAGAAGCATGGATCACTGGAAGAAATGAGTTTTGGTTCGACCCATCCGACCCATTAAAAGAAGGATTTATTTTTAGATAATTAAACATCATATTATGAGAATCAGATTTATTGGTTTAGTAGGATTATTAGTGCTATTTATTGCACAACAAAGTGTAGCATGTACAATTATTGCTGTGGGAAAAAAAGCATCCGCAGATGGATCAGTTATAGTTTCACATACCGATGCTGGACCTGATTGCAGAATTCATATGGTACCTGGCCAAACTTTTAAGAAAGGGTCTAAAACTCCTGTCCATTGGGGTATGGTTGATTTGGGTCGTGACCTTGGAGACTATGGCGAAGTACTAGGCGAAATACCTCAGGTTCAACAAACCAATAGTTATTTTCAAACCGCCTATCCACAGATGAATGCCCACCAGCTGGCAATTGGAGAAAGCACTCTTAGCCAACGAGATGAGCTTAAACTTGATCGTGCAGTTTGTAAACAGATCATGACAATAGAACAGGTACAGGCATTTGCTTTACAAAGATGCACTACTGCTGAAGAGGCATTAAAACTCATAACAGAATTATTGGAAACCTATGGTTTTCTACCTTCATGTGTGGATGAAAGTGAATCATTGGTTATTGCTGATGTGAATGAAATATGGGTACTTGAAGTATTTAGTGTTGGCAATGAATGGGATCCTAAAAGTGGGAAACCTGGATGTATTTGGGCTGCTCAAAGAGTACCTGATGATCATGCGATGATAATTCCAAATTGGAGTATAATTAAGCAAATTGATTTGAAGGACAAAGCAAATTTCAGAGCATCATCAAATTATAAACAAGAAGCCATTGACAGAGGTTGGTATGATCCAAAGTCAGGAAAAGCCTTTATTTGGCAGGAAGCATACGCTCCTGTACCTCGCGAATGGGCAACTTCTAGATTCTGGTTATTTTATGCTACATATGCACCTAACTTCGCAAACTGGCCAGACAGATTTACAACATCACCATGGGCTGGAGAAGATCAATATACTCAGTATGTTGAACCTCTTTCCATGTATCCATTTTCTGTTGCACCTGAGAAAAAAATATCTGTTCAAGATATAATGGCTTTTCAAAGATCGACATTTACCGGAACCATTTACGATAAGGAAAATGCATCCGTGTGGTATGTTCCAAATGACAAGGGAGAACTTAAGAAAAGCCCAATTGCTACTCCATTTCCAACCAAGGATATGCGTGAAGTTTTAAATATTAACAAAAGAAGAAATGTTGCCAGAGCAAGAGGTGAATATGGTATGATTACACAACTTCGAGGCTGGCTGCCAAATGAAGTGGGTGGGATATATTGGTTCTATGTTGATAATGCCTATACCAGTGCTTATGTGCCAATATATTCAGGTGTTACTGATGTGGCAGAATGCTATAAAATCTATGATCCAACTGCATTTCAGGAGAATAGTATTCGTTGGTGCGTTGATTTTGTGGATAATCTATTGTATTTGAAATGGAGAGATGCTGCCAATACCTTGCGAGAAAGAAGAGACCCTCTGGAAGCCAGCTTTTTTAACGAGCAGGAAGATGTGGATAAAAAAGTCGTTGATCTTCTGAAAACTAATCCTGATGATGCTTCGAAGTATCTAACTGAACTTACCATAAAAAGAATGGAAGCAACTCACAAGTTATTTCAGGATTTGAGATACGAATTAATCTCAAAATACTCTAATAATAAACAAGGAATATAGATATTTGTGAATGATAGTTCGCTAATATGACAATCTATTATTCTTCACTTCTTTTGGATTGATCTTTCTTCGGATTGAAATAGGTAAAAACAATTTGGGCTTTTGACTTTCCAACAACCGAAGCAATGTCTTCCATGGATGATTCTTTAATCTTCTTGACTGATTTAAACTTTCTCAATAATTTCTGAGCAGTTTCATAGCCAACACCTTCAATTGAAGTTAACTCTGATTTGATAGTGCCCTTTTCTCTTTTCTTACGATGATGAGTTATTCCAAACCTATGTGCTTCATCCCTTAATCGCTGAATTACCTTCAGAGATTCAGATGTTTTATCAAGATATAAGGGGATTGAATCTTCGGGAAAATATATCTCTTCCAACCGTTTTGCAATTCCTATTATGGCAATCTTTCCATAAAGTCCGATGGACTTTAAAGCCTTAACACCTGAGCTTAACTGGCCCTTACCTCCATCAACAATAATCAATTGAGGTAAGCTACTTTCTTCTGCCAATAACCTGCTATATCTCCGACTAACAACCTCTTCCATGGAAGCATAATCATTGGGACCTTCAACAGTTTTAATATTATAATGGCGATATGCTTTTTTGTTCGGGATTGTATCAATAAACTGAACCATTGCCGCAACAGGATAATCACCTTGTATATTCGAATTATCAAAACACTCAATATGAACCGGAGGTTTGGTCAAATGCAGATCCTTCTGCATTGTTGCAAGTATTCTATTCTTATGTCTATTTGGGTCGATAAGATCTTTTTGTTTCTGTCGCTCAATCTTGGCATGCTTAGCATTTCTTTCACTTAATTCAAGCAAATGTTTCTTGTCGCCACGCTTAGGCACCAACATCTTTACTCCAGGTAATTCAATATCCAATTCAAAGGGCAAAAATATTTCTTTCGATTCACTATCAAAGCGCTGTCTAAAATCCAGTAATGCGAATGTAAGTACCTCAACATCTGTTTCTTCCAGCTTTTTCTTAATCTCAACAGTATGAGCTTGGATTATGGAACCATTTATTACCTTTAGATAGTTTATGTATGAATGGTTATCACTATTAACCATCGACACCACATCCACATTATGGATATTGGGATTTACAATGGTAGACTTGCTGCGATATTTTTCAAGAATTTCAATCTTTTCTTTGACTAACTGCGCTTTCTCGAACTCAAACTCTTCTGCAAAAACATTCATTACATCTGTTAATTCAACAATAACCGAGTTGATATTACCCTTTATAATTGACTTTATGTGACGAATCGTTTCATCGTAATCCTCTTCTGTTTGCTCACCAATACAAGGCCCTTTGCAATTCCCCAGATGGTATTCAAGGCATACTTTATATTTACCCTTTTTTATGTTTGCCTGAGACAGATTTAATGAACATGTGCGAATTTGGTATAATTGCTTTACAATCTCCATAATGGTTTTCATCATTCTCACTGAGGCATATGGACCAAAATATTCAGAACCATCCCGAATTACATTACGAGTTGAGAAAATTCGAGGGAACGGCTCATTCTTAATACATAACCACGGAAATGTTTTATCATCCTTGAGTTGAATGTTATACCGTGGTTGATATTTCTTAATCAAATTATTTTCAAGAAGTAAAGCATCAAGCTCAGATTCAGTTACAATAAACTTAATATCAGCAATCTTCTTTACCAACACCCTTAGTTTACCATGTTGATGTGACTTTGTGAAATAGCTTGAAACCCTTTTCTTAATGTTCTTTGCTTTACCAACATATAAGATCCTATTATCAATATCATAATACTGATAAACACCAGGTTTATTGGGAAGGGTTACAATTGCTTGCTTTATATTTTGATCAGTAGTTTGTTCCATTTTCTATGAAAGCAAAATTAACATAATAGTTACTTTTACAAACTGATAGTCGCTTTTGCCTTACAAACCCCTGCTTTTAAACCAATTAAAACATATATTAGATATGAACTCTTTCATAATAATCGCTCAATAATTAACAATTAGTTAATATGCTCAATAAGTTGATGGAACATAATTTATTACCTTGCAGCCTAATTACTATTGGAAAAAATGGATAATAGTCAGTTCACAATACTGCTTGTAGACGATGAAGAAGACATTGTTGAATTTTTAAGTTACAACCTGAAAAAAGAAGGTTTTCGTGTGCTAACTGCCTCAAATGGTTTAAAAGCAATAGAGAAAGCTAAGAAGTTCAAACCTAATTTAATATTAATGGATGTAATGATGCCAGAGATGGATGGCATGACTGCGGTTCAGGAAATTAGGAAAGTTGAAGAACTTAATGATATCATTATTGTATTCCTTACTGCAAGGTCGGAGGATTACTCGCAAATTGCAGGTTTTGATGCTGGTGCAGATGATTATGTTGCTAAGCCCATAAAACCAAAAGTTCTCATAAGTCGTATCGCTGCATTATTACGAAGGTCGGTTAATAAAGAAACTCCAAAAAGTAAGATTCTGGAGACAGGCGGACTAATAATCAACAAGGAGTCGTTTGTAATTCATAAGGATGGTGTTGAAATAACACTTCCCAATAAAGAATTCAAAATAGTATATTTACTGGCTTCAGATCCTGATAAAGTATTCAGCAGGGAAGAGATTTTTCAAAAAATTTGGGGGAATGATGTTATTGTTGGCGACCGAACTATCGATGTACATATTCGTAAAATTAGGGAGAAAATAGGTCTGGAATACATACGAACAGTTAAAGGGGTAGGTTATAAGTTTAACAGATAATATGGTTAATAACTCACCCCGAAATATAGCTTTATTCAATGCCTCAATAATATCAGCATTATCAGGTGGACTGCTCCTTCTATCAACACTTTATTATCAGGATATTAGCACTAGTTTTATTATTGGTTTTATGGCAATAATTTTCATTGTTTCGTTTGCTACAATTAACTATGGAATTAGTAGGTTTTT
>CALCGQ010000361.1 GCA_937901015.1 uncultured Bacteroidota bacterium
TTTCACCAAAGACCAAAGACCAAAGACCAATGACCAATGACCAAAGACCAAAGACTAAAGACCAAAGACCAAAAACCAACAACCATTTTCCCTTATCTTTACAAAAAAAACATGATCCAACAAAAGGAAATACAGCTGAACTCCATGTCTAGAGGGTTTCACAATATTGATAGAATTGTAACTGGAGCTTTTAATAAACTGCCCGATATTGGCATGGTAAATATATTTGTTAAACATACTTCGGCAGGGTTAATGATCAATGAGAATGCAGATCCAGATGTTCAGGTTGATTTGCAAAGTCTCTTGGATAGAATAGCTCCAGAAGGTGAGCCATATTATCAACATACAATGGAAGGAAGGGACGATATGCCCGCACATTTTAAATCATCGGTATTCGGTCAATCCATGACCGTTCCTATTACCAATGGTAGACTGAATTTGGGCACCTGGCAAAGTATTTTCTTTTGTGAGTTCAGAAATTATGGAGGGGCTAGGAAGATTGTTGTTACGGTTTATCAATGATCTAATGAGTGAGTGATTTAATGAGGTAATTAGAAAGGCCTAATTATAGATTGGTTGTTATTCATTATTGGAATAAAGAAAACCATGATAACCATGGTAACTATGACAACCTGATAACCATGAAAAAACTCCCTCACTCTTCCGAAAAGGTTTGCGGTGGACTTTAATTAGTGTTACCATTATATTAATTATGAATTAAATAACACTGTTATTTTAATACGGTCTTTCCATAATTTGTATTTTCGCCGCCTTATTAAATCTGAGAGAATTAATTTCTGTAAATAACAAATTTTGGTCAAACTGATTATGAGCACTACAGAGGATTTCGATTTGCAACTCTCCATATTATCGATGTTTGTGGAGAATATTGCCCATTGATATAATCTCATGTTTAATGTGAAGAGTTAAATTTTAATACCAAATACTAATAGAATAGCTAGAATGAACATTGATCCTGAATATATATTTGAAACCAGCTGGGAAGTTTGTAACAAAATTGGCGGTATATACACCGTACTATCTACAAAAGCTAAAAGTATCGTTGATGAATTCAATGATAATTATATACTAATAGGCCCTGACGTTTGGAAAGAAACTAGAAATCATCCCGATTTTATCGAAGACACTAACCTTTTTAAGGAATGGAAAAAGGTGGCTTCAGAACAAGGTTTGAAAGTAAGAACAGGAAGATGGAATATTGAAGGTAAACCACAAGTGATCCTTGTTGATTTCACACCACTATTTGCAAAGAAAGATGAAATATTTACTCAACTTTGGGAGACATACAATCTTGACTCTCTGCATGGTGAATGGGATTATATTGAGGCTTCAATGTTTGGTTATGCTGCAGGACAGGTAGTTGAGAGTTTTGAGAATTATCATATTAAAGTTCCTGCGAATGTTGTGGCTCATTTCCATGAGTGGATGACAGGTACAGGTATTTTATACCTTAAGAAATACGCACCACAGATAAGTACCGTTTTTACAACCCATGCTACTGTACTAGGTAGGTCAATTGCGGGAAATGGATTTCCGCTTTATGAGAACATCGAACAATACGATGCCAATAAAGTAGCTAGTGACTTTAATGTTACTAGTAAGCATTCCATCGAATCATTGTCGGCACAACAAGCTGATGTTTGCACTACAGTTAGTGAAATTACAGCGAAAGAATGTAAACAGTTTTATGGTATAGCGCCTCATGTTATCACAACAAATGGTTTTGAGAAAGAGTTCGTTCCAAAAGGAAGTAAGTTCACTTCAAAGCGGAAAGCGGCTAGATTAAAAGCTCTTGAAGTAGCATCCATTCATACAGGAGTTGATTATAATGAGGACACATTATTGATCATAACAAGTGGCAGATACGAATATATTAATAAGGGTATTGATCTTTATATTAAATCACTAAAGAGATTAAGTGAAAATACTAAACGTAGAATTGTAGCCTATATCACAGTACCTGCTGGTTTCTCAGATATTGTATCTCCTAAAGAATCTAGATATGAAGGCAGTGACAGGATACTAACACATAACCTTCATTATGCAGATCATGATCCGGTACTCAATGAATTGAAAAAATTAGGTATCACAAATGAAGAATCTGATAATCTACATATAATTTTTGCTCCTGTTTATTTAGATGGAAACGACGGTGCCATTAACCTATCATACTATGATTTCTTAATTGGCTTTGATATATCTGTATTCCCTTCTTATTACGAACCTTGGGGTTATACTCCTTTGGAAAGCATAGCATTTAAAATTCCCACCATTACTACAAATTTTGCTGGGTTCGGGGATTGGGTTACAAATAATTTTGATCTTAAGCACAATGCAGTAGTAGTTATAAAACGATATGAGGGTAAAGGTGAAAGAGCAATTAAAGAAATTGAGGCAACTTTATTGGATTTTGCTAAACTACCAAACTTATCAAGTTCTATAAAAGAAACATCTAAAGTATTGCATAAGGCGCTATGGAAAGAGATGTCTGTGAACTATTTTAAAGCATGGGCACTGGCAGTTAATCACTCTGAGAAAAGAAGAGTAAAACTACCATCAAAAAAATATACTGAAACACTAAAAATTGAAGCTGAAGTGAGAACTGACAAACCTGAGTGGAAAAAAATACTTGTGCAAAACAAGCTACCTGAACAACTAAAACCTCTAAAAGAACTAGCATTTAACCTATGGTGGTCATGGAATTATGAGGCCAATGATATGTTCAGTATGATCGACCCTGAGAAATGGAGGTCGTTTGAATATAATCCTGTTAAGTTAGTAGAGTCTATTTCTCAGGAAGATATTAATAGATTATTATCAGATGCAGAATTTTTAAAGAAGTTAGAAGAAGTATATAATAGCTTCAAGGCTTATATGAAAAAGGCTGATGAGAAACCTGAGGAAATGGTAGCCTATTTCAGTATGGAATATGGATTACACAATAGTCTGAAGATTTTCTCAGGTGGTCTTGGTATACTTGCTGGTGATTATTTAAAGCAAGCTAGTGATTCCAATAAAAACCTCATAGCTGTTGGTTTACTTTACCGTAATGGATATTTTAAACAAGAATTGTCAATATTTGGTGATCAACAAGCTCGGTATGAAGCGCAAAAATTCACTGAGTTACCCATAATACCAGTAAGGGATAAAGCTGGAGATTGGATTACAGTGTTAATTGCCTTGCCAGGCAGGACTGTAACTGCCAAGGTTTGGCAAGTGAACGTTGGTAGAATTCCATTATACCTTCTTGATGCTGATGTTGAGATTAATAGTAATGAAGATAGAGAGTTAACTGCTCAGTTATATGGTGGTGATAATGAACACCGTCTTAAACAGGAAATACTCCTTGGAATTGGTGGTGTAAGATTAATTGAGTTGGTTGGTTTACAGCCAACAATATTCCATAGCAATGAAGGGCATTCAGCATTTAGTGGTCTAGAGCGTATTAAGAATTTCATGGAAAATCATAAGCTTGGTTTTCATGTTGCAAGAGAGCTTGTTCGTGCAAATACATTATTCACAACTCATACACCAGTTCCTGCTGGTCATGATTCCTTTGAAGAACACCTAATGAGAGCTTACCTAAGTCATTTTAGTGATCACTTTGGTATTGGTTGGGATAATTTTATGGCGCTAGGTCGTCATAATGTTTCGAATTCTCATGAAAAATTTTCAATGAGTTTATTGGCAACTAGTTTATCTCAGGAAGTTAATGGTGTTAGTAAAATCCATGGACGAGTTTCCAGAGAAATGTTCAATAGTTTATATCCTGGATATTTTACTGAAGAACTTCATATTGGTCATGTAACCAATGGCGTACATTACTTTACATGGACAGATAAAGCATGGCAGAAACTATTCAAAGAAACCTTTGCCTCTAATTTTGAGAGTCACCAATCTGATGAAAGTGCCTGGAAGAATATTCTTAATGTATCAGATGAACAGATATGGAGCACCAGATTGGAGCTCAAGAGAAATTTAATTAAAGAGATAAAAGAGAAACTAAAGAATGATTTAACAAAGCGTCAGGAAACACCCACGGTAATACTTGACTCCGTTTCTCATCTTCACGAAGAAACATTAATAGTTGGTTTTGCTCGAAGGTTTGCTACTTATAAACGTGCACATTTGTTATTTACAGATATTGAGAGACTTAAGAGGATTGTTAATAACAAGAAAAAACCTGTAATATTTATTTTTGCTGGAAAAGCACATCCAAACGATAAGGCAGGACAGGATTTAATTAAGCGCATTGTTGAGATTAGTAAAATGCAGGATTTTATGGGAAAAATACTATTCCTTGAAAATTATGACATGATATCAGGTAAATTACTCACCAGTAGCGTAGACATTTGGCTTAATACACCAACTCGTCCCCTGGAAGCCTCAGGTACAAGTGGTGAAAAAGCGGTTATGAATGGTGTTGCTAATTTTAGTGTTCTTGATGGATGGTGGGCAGAAGGTTATAAACATGAAGCAGGATGGGCCATAGAAGAATCCAAGACATTTGCAAACCAGCAATTTCAGGATGATCTTGATGCTCAAATAATTTATAATACATTCGAAAACGAAATCGTTAAGAAATATTACAAGAAAAATGAACTTGGAGTAAGCACGAAATGGGTTTCCTATATTAAAAATACAATAGCCAAAGTAGCACCAAACTTCACCATGCAGAGAATGATTGAAGACTATTATAAGAAATATTACACACCACTTATTACACGCAGGGGTGAGGTTTATGATAACAATTTTGAGATTGCTAAAAGTATTGTAAGTTGGAAGAATAAGATCCAACAATCATGGGAGAATATAACTCTTGATTCACTAATTGTTCCTGATGCTGATAATAAACCTTTAGAATTTGGAAAGCATTTCGTTGCTGAAATTTCCCTTAGTATTCCAAACCTTAGTCCAGATGATATTGGTGCAGAAATAATTATGGGCAACAAAGTTAACGGCGAGGTTAGTACTATCTCATTCAAACATGAGTTAGCTATGATTAGCACTGAAGAAAATAAAGTAAAGTTTAAGTGTGAATTCCCTCTTGAGAATACTGGAGTATACGATTATGCCTTCAGAATATTTCCGAAAAATAGTAACTTGAAATACAGAATGGATTTTCCATTGGTCAAGTGGATATAGTAGTCTAGTGTTCATTTAAACAATGGTTTAGGCATTGGTTCTAAGATTTGGAATCTTTATCTTTACCATATTGAGTTGATTATTAGTAATGACCTATAGTTTTTGTACTTTAGTGCTTTACAATAACTAATTATAGTTCATGATGAGGATATATCTAACTTCATTACATGGTAAAGCAATAAACAGTATTCTTTTATTACTTATTATTTTTTGTATTCCTAATAAGTCAATCGGGAATATTGAAAAATATGATAGTCTACTTAAAGTTTATAATACTTCTCCCATCGATTCTATTAAGATTGATGCTCTTCTTAAGATTGCATATTCAATTGAGAGTGATTCTGCAGTGTATGATCTGAATTCCAATGCAGGTACTTATGTGCAGATGGCAAACCAGCTTGTTAATGACTCGGTTTCAATTGATAAGCTAGCTCGAATTATAGATAGATACGGTGTAATATTCCGTAATAATGGGAATTACCTAAGTGCTTTGAATTTTCATAATTTGGCTCAGGAAATTGCAAATCGTATTGACAATAAAAATATCAACTCAATAATCTCTAATAATATTGGTGTTGTATATAGAAGGTTAGATGATTATCAAAGAGCAATTGAATATCATATTAAAGCACTTGAACTGGCTGAAGAAACAAGAAACATCAAAAGTCAGGCTATTGCCATTAACAGCATAGGAAATATACAAATGTTAATAGGTAATCTTGATGAATCATTGGAAAATTTTAAGCAAAGCCTTATTCTAGAACAAAAACTTGAGAACCTTCTTGGAATAGCCATAAACCTTAATAATATAGGTAATGTATATTCCATGAAAAAAGATTATTCCAAAGCACTGGAATATTTCAACCTATCACTTGATGTAAATAAGGAAATCAAATCTCAAAAAGGAATAGCTATTTGTTACACAGATATTGGCAGTGTATATGAATATCAGGGTAATAACAGCAGAGCGCTAAGTTTTTATCTCGATGCTTTAGTAATTAATAAAGTCATTGATGATAAACATGGTTTAGCTTTTTCATATCTTCAGGTAGGAGAACTTTATGCTGAGCTAGGCCGTTATGATAAGGCCCTTGAATATCTAGAACCAGGTCTTGAGATCGCCTTAAAAATAGGAGCAAAGGCCTTTATTACGGATGGGTATGCAGCATTGTATAGGGTTAACCGGGCACGTAGTAATTTTGAAGATGCATTCAATTACTTAGAATTATCTCATCAATATCACGACTCAATATTGAATATAAATATTAGGAAAGATATTGCTCGTCTTCAGATACAATATGAAAGTGAAAGAAAAGAAAACCAGATTGAATTATTGGAAAGGAATGCTGCTATTTCCGAACTAGATGACAAAAGGGAAAATGTATTATTATTGTTGATACTTAGCGCATTAATTATTGCCATCGGGACTGTGATTTTTCTGTCGTATTATCTAATTAACAGGAATAAGACCAATAGACTGCTATTGGAACAGAATAAAAGGATTGAGAAAGCGAAAAAGGAATTAGATCACTATTCAAAGCAATTGCTTATTGCCAAGCAGGAAGCAGAAAAAAATAGTAGAGTCAAAAGTGAGTTTCTTGCGAATATGAGTCATGAAATTCGAACTCCTTTAAATTCTGTCATTGGTTTTGCTGATATATTAGTAAGTTCAGTTAAGGATCAGGCTCACCTTAGTAAACTCAATATCATTAAATCTAGTGGCAGAACTTTATTGACTCTAATTAATGATATTCTTGATTTGAGTAAAATTGAAGCAGGAAAGTTTATTATTGATTACGAACCCATAAACCCTGAATATATTTTTGAGGACGTCATACAAATTTTTTCACACCGTGCCTTCGAGAAGAACATAGACCTAGCCGTACAAATGTCAGATTTTATGCCAATTGCAGTTTTGTTCAACGAATTGAGACTACGTCAGATTCTATTTAATTTGGTTGGTAATGCACTAAAGTTTACTAAAGATGGTAGTATTCTTGTGGAAGCAATTATTGATAAGCATGAATCTGATAATTTGATTGACTTAACCATTAAAGTATCTGATACAGGTATTGGGATAAATAAAAATGAGATTGAAAATATATTTGAGCCATTTCATCAGTCTGATTCTAATTTTATAGAGCATGGAACTGGGCTAGGTTTAACTATTACAAAACGTCTTGTTGAGATGATGAAAGGCACCATTGATTTGTCTAGCGAAGTTGGCAAAGGAACAACTTTTACTGTTAAATTTCCATCCATTCAGGTTATTGAAGCTGATCAGGATATGATTGAATATAAGGTCCCAGAAATAGAAATGGTTGATGTTGCAAAGGTTCTTATTTTATCAAACGATCCTGACCGTTGTATTGTGTTTAGTCAACTCGATGCTGATAATTCTGAAAAGGAAATAGTATCTAACCTAAATGATGCAAAAAACTCTATTAAGGAGAAAAATGTTGTTATTATATGTAGTTATACAATTGAGAAAGCTGTTAACGCCATAAAAGTTTTACGCCAATGTGAAACAATACATAAGCTTAATTTTATTGTTATTTCAAATGATATGGTAATTGATGATTTTTCAGATGATAAATATATTTATTGGATCAAAGAATCTGTTTCAAATAGTAATTTGGTTCGCACATTAAATAGTATTCTAAATAATGTAACCAAGGAAGACAAGTTGGATTCTTATTTTAAGGAGTTTTTACTTGTTAAGGGCTCAAATCAATTTATTAATGAACTTAATATAATATTTGAAGAGCAGTTTCTTAAATCGAAAGAAACAAAAATGTCAAGTTACATACTGAGTTTTACAAACGAATTACAAAACTTTGCCAATCGATATAACCTAGCTGGTTTGTTAAAGTTCTGTGATGATCTGAACATTAGTGCTAATCATTTTGAAATAGATGACGTAGAAAAACTTCTTTCTATGTTTGAATCAAATTACAGAAGTAAAGTAGAATACGATAATTAATGGTAGAACCTGATATTAATAGAGGTAGCTTTCTAGTTGGATTTAATTATGATTCAATCAACTCCTCTTGGATACTAATTTCTCTTATTTTAGTATCATACTCATTATGCGGTCAAGATTCTATGCCAAGAGATAGTTTGCAGTATAAGTTTGAAAACGACACCACATTTACTCCAAAAGAACGATTCAATCTTGCTCTAAGTCTTAGTAATATATTTGCAGTAACGAATAAAATCAAGTCTGATGAATACATAGTTTCTGCCATTGATATTGCTCAGCAGATGCAAGATACAAATGCATTGATTTCTCAGCAGATCAGTTTAGCAAATAGCAAAAATAATCAGTGTAAATATGAAGAAGCTGAACAAGTCTTGTTACAAACTAAAACCATTATTGAAATTTATGGGAGACCTAGCGAAAAGGCACGCATTAATTTTTTAATAGGTGATAATTATTACGACTGGAGTAAGTATAATAATTCAAAGTACCATTATAATATTGCTTTAAATCAATATCAGGAAATACAGGATAAAAACGGTATTGCTAAAACACTCATTGGTCTCTCAGCAATAGCATCAAATTTTGGGGATTCTGAATCTGCTATTGGGTTAATGAAAAGGGCTCGTGAAATTTATGTTGAAATTGGAGATAAAACAAATCTCGCAGGAACATCTTTAGGCCTTGGAGTAATCTTGAAAAAATGGCAAAAATATGACAGAGCCCTAGCCTATTTCAATATGGCACTTGATGAGTTCCGTAAGGATAATAATATAAGTCAAGAAATTAATTTATTACTTCAAATAGGAGATGTTTATTTAAGTCAGGAGCAATTTGAAGTGGCGCTTACATATTTTTCAGATGCTTTAAATATAGAAATAGATGAACCAAATCCTAAGTTGCGATCTATTTGTTATAGCAATATGGGCGAAGCATATTATTGCCTAAAAGACTATAACACAGCATTGATATTTCAAGAAAGGGCATTGGATATAAAACATCAAGTTGGTGATAAAAAGCGAATTGTTATTTCCTTATTGAGCATCGGCAAAATATACTTCGCAATGGAAGATAATGATAGTGCTAGGACCTATGTTCAAAATTCACTTGATATGGCACGCGAGGTTCAATTAAGGGAATTAGAAATGGAATCTTTATTTTTCCTTGCGGAGATAAATAAAGCAATGTTTAATAACAAAGAAGCTTATGATTATCTTAAACAGTATCTTGAAGTAAGGGATATAGTTTTTAGTGTCGCAAGCCAGTCGGAATTAAATGATATGATGATTAAATACGAGGCTGATCGTATTGAGAAGGAAAACGAAATACTAAAACAAAAAGACTCAATTAATACTCTTGAGTTAGAAAGGCAAAAAGATTCATATTTATTTGCCATAATTTTTATTTCTTTCATTGTAATAATTTCATTTATTGTAATCTTTTTTTATCAGTTGAAACATAATCAACGGAAAAGGAATTATGCTATTCTTGCTAAAAAGAATAAAGAAATAACCCTCCAGAAGGAAAAACTTAGTGAACTTAATAAAGATCTATTATTTAGTCAAAGTCGATATAGAAGTATAGTTGAGAATGCAACAATTGGAATGTATCGTACAACAAGAGATGGTAATATTAAATTCGCAAATATAGGCCTAGTTAAAATGCTTGGTTATGAAAATCTCGATGAGTTAATGAAGATTAACCTAAACACTGATTATAAATCAAGAAGTACCTTTATTGAGTTATTGGAGGAACACCATATAATTTCAGGTCGTGAGGATATTTGGAAACGGAAAGATGGATCTATCATGTATGTTAATGAAAGTGCATGGGTAGTTAGAGACCATGAGGGTAGTGTATTGCACTATGAAGGTATAGTGGAGGATATATCACTTCGTAAGAATGCTGAAAATGCTTTGATAAAATCTCAGCAAGAGTTAGTTAGTATTAACAATGCTCTCATAGAAAAGAATAAGGAGTATGAAATTACTAAAAATGAGGCAATAGCTGCCAATGAAATAAAAAGCCAGTTTATTGCAAATGTTAGTCATGAAATAAGAACACCGTTAAACTCGATAATTGGATTCTCTGAATTATTGTCAAAATTAATACATAAAGACAAGGAGTTGTCTTACGTAAGTGCTATAAAATCAAGTAGCAAGAGTTTGTTAAATCTTATTAATGATATTCTTGATTTATCAAAAATTCAGTCGTCTGAAGTTGATTTTAGTTATGTGCCGGTTTCTTTTAATATTCTAATACATGATATTGAGCAAATTTTCAGAATAAGATTTGAAGAGAAGAAACTAACTTTTAATACCATATTAGATGATAATGTTCCCGAGTTTGTTTTTCTTGATAAGATTAGAATTAGACAAATACTGACAAACTTAATTGGAAATGCATATAAGTTTACAGAAACCGGTGGCGTAACTTTGATTATAAAATCTAAAAAATCTAATGAACAGCAAGTTGATGTAACAATTATTGTAGAGGATACGGGAATTGGGGTTCCATCATCAGATTATGAATCAATTTTTGATGCATTTAAACAGAGTAGAAATATTGTAAATAATAGTTTATCAGGTACTGGCTTAGGCTTGAGCATTACCAAACGACTTGTGGAGGTAATGGGAGGGCAGATAACCCTTACAAGTAAAGAAGGTAAGGGAAGTGAGTTTTCAATCTTTCTTCCAAGGTTGGAGGTTGCAACTGTTAATACTGAAACATCAAAAATTTATACTTTGGAAGAGTCTGAAGCAATTTCAGATGATCTCATTGGAAAAATTTCAGTTTCAGTAAATATATTGCAAGATTTAAATAGTGCGACTATAAGTGAGCTAGTTACAAAGTTTGGTAAGAAATGGGATATCGTTGTTAAGAATAATGTAATTAATGATATTGCAACCTTCTCTAATGAATTACTCGATTTTGCAACAGAAAGAGATGATAAGCAACTAATAGACTTTTGTAGTTCTTTAATTTTTTATTCGGAAAATTTTGACATTGAGCATTTGAATAATTACATGTCAGTACTAAACACAATTTTTAAAGAAAAATAGAATATATAACGAGATATAAAGCCATGGCAGAAAAAATACTTATAGTAGATGATGTATCAAAAAATATTCAAATACTTGGAAATATACTTTCTCAAAAAGATTATCAAATTGCTTATGCTCAAAATGGGCAGCAGGCAATAGATATTTGTAAAGTACAGGAGTTTGATCTGATACTTCTTGATATAATGATGCCTGGTCTAGATGGCTATGGTGTTTGTACTGAATTAAAAAAGAATCCCAAGACTGATGATATTCCTATTATTTTTTTAACAGCGAAAGCGGATATGGATAGTATAATTAAAGGGTTTGAGACAGGTGGTCAGGATTATATCACTAAGCCTTTTAATGCAGCTGAACTATTGGCAAGAGTCCATAACCATTTATTAATCAAGCGTCAACGAGAGCAGTTAAAAGAGATGAATGATAATCTTGAAGACCGTGTTAAGGAACGTACTAATCAATTGGAGAAGGCTAATCATAAACTGGAGGTGCTGGATCAGGCTAAAACCAACTTCCTGTCGGTCATTAGTCATGAAATCAGGACACCTCTAAATGGTGTTATCGGGATAACAGAATTACTTACTCAAACAAATATTGATAAGGATCAGGAAGGCTATTTAGAAAATCTGAAGGAGGTGTCGAAGAGGTTAATGCGATTTAGTGAGACTGCACTATTAATAACTTCTTTGAAAATTGATAATTACAAACCAGAAATTCTTCCAGTTTCATTATCAAATCTTATCTCAGATTCAGTAAGTCTTTTCCAAAAGAATAATTCTAATTCTAAGCTTAAAATAATAACAAGACTTCCAGAAGATGACTTACTTGTAGTAGTGGATTCGGACTTAATTCGGACTTGTTTTTTAATGATTATTGAGAATTCACATCGATTTGTAAATATCAATCCTGAATTGGATATTTCATTATCTCTGGAAGATAATAAAGCTAGTATCAAATTTATCGACAATGGGCCTGGCTTTAGTGAAACAGCACTGGCAAATCTATTTGACCTCTTCTCTGCAGGAGATTTCCTTCATTCTGAAGGTACAGGATTAGGGTTAGCCGCGGTTAAATTAGCACTTGATGTTCATGAGGCTAGCATTAAAATCGAGAATGATGGTTTGAAAGGTGCAAAAATTGTTATCTCTTTGGATTACAAAACGAATTGAAAAGAAAAGTGCAGAAGCTATTTACCGCGTCCTTGAAGTACAATTAATACTGTATAAATCATGATTTTGAAATCCATTGCTATGGACATGTTTTCTAGATACAAGATGTCATATCTAAGTCTTTCTACCATTTCATCGATATTTGATGCATAGCCAAATTTTACCTGTCCCCAAGAAGTAATTCCTGGCTTAATCTTCATAAGTAAGCGATAGGGAGGTGCTTTTTTAACTATCTGCTCTATATAATACTTACGCTCAGGTCTTGGCCCTACCAAAGACATTTCTCCAATCAATACCGTATAAAATTGTGGGATTTCATCCAATCGTACTTTACGCATAAATTTGCCAAAAGGAGTAATTCTGGGATCATCGTCGGACGATAATTGAGGACCAGCTTTTTCAGCATCTTTATACATCGATCTAAATTTATGCATCATAAAAGGAACTCCACGCTTACCTATTCTCTCTTGAGAAAACAGGATAGGTCCCTTTGATGAAAGTTTTACACCTAACGCAGTAAATATATATGCAGGTAATAGAATGATCATTGCAATTATTGAAACAACAATGTCAATTGCTCTTTTTACAGTTTGCTGCCATGCAGGCATTAGATCAGGAGAAATCTCTATCAATGGTGTGTGGAAAATACCAGATACTTTCACTGAGCCAAAAATTATATCCTGCATTAGAGGTATTACTTTTATTAATACAGTTGTTGTTTCTAGCTCGGTAATAATACGTTCAACAGTATCAATTTCCGACCTTTCAATGGCAATTATTACCTCTTCTATTTGATAATCAGTAATAATGCTATTCAAGTCTTTATATGCTCCTAAATGCGGTAAATATTGTTCAACTTTGAAAAACTTGAAATCATGAACATTTACAAAACCTGAAAACTTATTACCTGATGATATTTCCTGTTTTGTAATATCGTTATATACTTTTACTGCATTCCCATTACTGCCAACAATTACTGTGTTGAAGCCAAGTTTGCCAGAGTGAATTTTTCTAACCGTAGAAGTTGTTATTATCAGTCTGAAACTATAAGTAAGAATAAATTGATAGATAAAAAGGGTTATAAACGACTGGTAGTAAGACCGGTAAGTTAGTATTAAGTCGTCAAGTATTAGCACGAAAAATATTATTGTTACCCCAATTAATGTTACAAAGAAGGTTTGCCCCAACTCCTTGAGTCGAGCTTTACGGTAAATTCTACGATATGAACCAATTACGATGTAAAGAGCAAGCCAAAATACAGGTACAATAACTAGTCCTAGCCAAAGTTTCTCATCCTCCCATATTGTTTCCAAGTGGTTAAACAGGCCATTATCTTCTGTGTATTTTCGGTAAACATAAAACATTGTCCATGCCAATGCTGCAGCCAACCAATCAAAAAACACGTACTTTGTAACCTGTAAACGTCTATTCATATCAACCTACTTATAAACAATTTTTACATTATCAATCAATATTTTAGCACTTGAGTTTCCACTTTCAAGTCCAGCTCTAAATATTACTTTATAATCAATAGCTTGAGGGTAGAGTGAAAGGTTAGAACCCAGATTAATATAGATTTTCTTCCACTCGTCAGTATGATTAAGTATTACTAAATCTTTTTCAGGAACACTATTCTGATCTCTAATTAATAATCCAACTTGAAGAAAGTTTTCAGTTTTAAAATTCATTTCCAAGATTACGATTGTTCCGGCATTTTGTACATCAAAACTATTATATGTAGTACCCGTATAAACGGGTTTTTCAGTAGTTATGTTAATCTCTCCAGAGTAGCGTGATGTCGGGGTTATAAATGCAATTGGATTGTTGTCGGGTTGAGTACGTTCAATTATTGTATCACCATAATCCTCAATGGAAATGTCAGCATCTTCAAAATCCTCAATCCAAGCAAATTTTGTTGAAGACTGATAAGTTGTTGTTAATTCTCCCAGTTCTTGAGTTGTCTCGGGAATAAAATCAAACTCTTCAAAAATAATGGGTTGATAAAATGGGTATGGAACTCTTGTGCTGGAAATTCCATTTAATTTAATACCTGGTCTTAGTTCAAGTTTATGTTTACCGGAAGCTAGTACGGGAAAAATAAGAGGAATTGTATCAGATTCAGGAAATTCATAAACTCCTAGCAATCCATCATCAAGGTATACCCATACATCATCTATGTCTTCAGAATCAGAACCCTCTTCTGGATAGTATGTACTTAGTTTAATGTCTGAAATGCTAATATATGCTGGTATTGTGTCACTACCTTTAAACTTATAACACCCGGCAAAAAGCAACATGCTTAATGACAATAAAACTACCGTAAAATGGTAAACTTTTAAACCTGATTTCAACATTTAATTCCTTATGAAAACAATAACGATTAATTGGATTCAATATTGTAATAAATCCAATTTTTTAGTTGATTATTTCGCACTATTGATTTCATCCATTATCATATGCGCAACATTTAGTGCATTGTACCCATCCTCTATGGTAACTGTAGGAGTTGTATTATTCAGGATTGAGTTTTTGAAGCTTTTTAACTCTTCAACAATTGCATTAATATTTGTTACAACAGGTTTGTCAAAATAGATTCTACGCTTCTTTTTACCAGGACCTAAATCAACAATCATTGCCATTGGATCATCAGGATCATTATCCAGTTCTTCCATTTTAACAACTTCGCTTACTTTCTCAAGAAAATCAACTGTAATATATGCATCACGTTGGAAAAATCTTGTTTTACGCATGTTTTTCAATGATATTCTGCTTGCTGTAAGATTTGCAACTGCACCGTTTTCAAATTCTAGTCTGGCATTCGCGATATCTGGGGTATCACTAACAACATTAACACCACTCGCATTTACTTTAGACACAGGTGATCCAACCGCATTTAGTATAATGTCGATATCATGAATCATCAAGTCAAGAACAACAGGAACATCAGTTCCCCGAGGGTTAAAAAGAGCAAGCCTATGACACTCAATAAACATTGGATTATTAAGCTCATCTTTAACTGCCATAAATGCTGGATTAAACCTTTCAACATGGCCAACCTGAACCTTAACATTTTTATCACTTGCAAGTTCAATTAAACCTCTTGCTTCTTCCGGTGTTGTTACAATTGGTTTTTCAATAAAAACATGTTTATGCTTTTTCAATGCGCTAGTGGCACATTCAAAATGAGAAACTGTGGGAGTTACTATGTCAACAACATCAACTGCATCAATCAATTCATCAATATTGCTGTATCCTTTTATACCGGTTTCTTTTTCAACTTCTTTTAACGCTTTTTCATCAGTATCGTAAAACCCTACAAGGTTATAATCTTCAATTTCATTAATGCACCTAAGGTGGATTTTACCAAGATGACCTACGCCTAATACTCCGATTTTTAACATGGTTTATAAATTTTGGCAAAAGTAACTTTTTCTTGCCGTCAATATTCCTATTTTCGCATAAATTAATTAAGAAAGTAATGGTTGACTCATATCGTCATAAGGGGATGCGTAAAAGGCTTATTGATAGTATCAGAAAGAAGGGGATTACCGATGAAAAGATTCTTGATGCAATGAATAGTATACCACGTCATTTGTTTTTAGATTCCTCATTTCTCGAATATGCATATGATGATAAGCCTTTTCCGATAGGGTCAGGTCAAACAATTTCGCAACCATATACAGTAGCATTTCAAACTGATATACTGGATGTTCAAAAAGGTCACAAGGTTCTTGAAATAGGATCTGGGTCTGGATACCAGGCATGTGTTCTTGAGGAATTGGGCGCAAAAGTTTTTAGTATTGAGAGACAGAAAAAACTCTACCTAAAAACCAAGGAATTTATTGATGGCTTGGGATATAGTATAAAGTTTTTTTATGGTGATGGTAATAAGGGAGCACCGTCCTTTGCTCCATTCGATAGAATATTAATAACAGCCGCAGCACCTGAAATATCTGAAGAATTGTTTAGTCAGTTAAAAATAGGAGGTAAGCTCGTGGTACCATTGGGAGAAGGTGATGTACAGACTATGATTAGGCTAACTAAAACCAGTGAGAATGATTTTTCAGAAGAGCAATTTGGGGCTTTTAGGTTTGTTCCTTTACTGAAGAATAAGGCTAATGATTAGTAGATAATTAAAAATTAATTATTATTTGATTAGTGCTATTCAATTATATACCTTGAGATTATTATGATATATTGGTTATGTAATGGTCTTATTATCAAGCATAAGTATTGATTATTAATAAAAACATTGAAAAAAACTTGCTTTTTGGGTGGTTGTTATATTACTTTTGGTAGCTGAAACCCAAACTTTTGTTATGCAGGAATATATTAACCTATAAACCCTGAATGCTTAAGAAAGAAGTTTCCTTTTATTTTTTTTTAACCCTAAACGCTATTGCTATGAAGAATTCTATTTTTTATTTTCTTATCGTATCCGGATTATTCATTCTCGGATTTTCATTTGAAGCAAAAACTGATATCAGTGTGGGAGGTGAGTATCATATCTGTTACAGTGAGTCAAGAGTAAAAGTTGGATATACATACTATGATTGTGGTAGTTGCCCTACTAAAGTGTATGACGAAAAAGGTCGTGGTAATGTATCAAAATGTTTTGATTTAACTCCGATAGAATAATATTGAATTTCGATTATTATGAAATCAATAAACTGGAAATTATTAATGCTCTTATCATTAACCTTAATATTATATAAATGTCCTGATTTAGATCATGATGCTTATGTTAATAGAGATTTTATTGGTAAGAGTATTAATTTAAAAGGAACTCAAATACTTGATTCAGTCTATGGTGCTATTGAGTTAAATGTATTCGATACAATTTTATTAGTAAGGTTGAAATCAAATAACACATTGTTTAAATTATTTAGCATAAACAACCTTAGTTTTATTAGTGATCTAGGAGTTTATGGAGATGGTCCCGATGAATGGAGAGCACCTAGATATTGCGGGCAGTATTGTAAAACATCAACTTCCTATTTAATATGGATTAATGATATTTTTAAGAATCGATTTATATTAGTTGAATTGGAAGGATTAAATGTAAAGATTATTAAGGAACATCAGATTAATCCAGTATTAAATATGGATAGAGATCTATTTTATCAAGATAGTAATTGTTTGATAGGAAATCAAGGAATGGATGCTATTCAAAAAGCCAGATTATGTTTTTATAACCCCATATCTGATTCAATTAAATATTCTTGGGATTTACCTGAAATAGAAGATGTTTATAAACTCACTAGAAATGAAGTGTTTGACATCTTTTTCGATCATTTGAGAATGAAAAGTGATGGTAGTTTATTTGTATCTGCTTTTGAAAGATTTGACAGGATAGATAAAATGGATAGGGATGGTCAAGTAATCAAATCTATGCTGGGAAATGAAAGAAATGGGTATTCTAAATCATATATATCAGACTTCAAGACAAACGATGGTATGAAGAATTTGAAATATTACTACACTTGGTTGCAAGCTACTGATAAATATATTTATGCCCTTTATTTGGATCAAACTGATGAATACTATAATGTTGCTCCAAAACCAGTTGAGATTCATGTTTTTGACTGGGAACTGAACTCAATATACAACTTGAAGATTAACGATTACTTGATATGTTTTGCAGTTGATAAGAATAACAGTTGTGTCTATGGATTAGATTATTATAATGAAAAGATTCTTCAGTATGATATTTCATTTATGGATACTGAATATATAATACCCAATTATGATTCGATTGAATAAAATAAGAAAATCTGTAATATGGTTTTTTATTGCTATTTCAGTAATGGGATCAGGCTATATTGTACGTAATTATGTATTTCCCACAATTAATGATAAAATATTTAGACCCAGAATTAAATTTAATACAAAAGTATATGATTTCGGTTCTATAAATAAGGTTGATGATATTTCTTGTTATTTCACTTTTTGTAATACCGGATATGGAGAATTAGAGATATATAGAGTAATTACTACATGTGATTGTATGTTATTTGATAAACCATCTGACCTAGTGCTGTTTGGGCAATATGATAGTATTTTAATAGTTTTAGATTCTAATATTGTAGGCTATTTCTCTAAAGAAATTATTATAATTTCAAACAGCGTGACAAGTCCTGATTATGTTTATTTGCGAGGGACAGTTATAACAAGTAATATTAATAATAATCAATAGATTCTGCTGGATATAATAAAATCCATGAAAAAACAGAAAATAGATTAGTACTTATAATAAACTAAACAGCCATTATATTAGTTTTGTAATAAATTTGAATCATATGAAATTTGCTTCAAACAAAATCATGAAAAGCACACATACAAATCGACTGACACTATTATTAACTGTTTTTTTATCTGTTGTTTCTGCAACAGCACAGGATACAGTAAAGTATACATTAAATGAAGTTATTGAGATTGCCCAAATGCAATCTCCTGATGCACAAATAGCTAAGCATAAGTTTATAAGTAGTTATTGGGTTTATAGAAATTTTAGGGCTAATTATTTACCTAGTTTAAGCTTCGCATCTACATTACCTTCAATTAGTACAGGTTTTAAAGATCAATTTATTGGTGGCGTTACTACTTCGGTTTTTGAAAATGTAAACCGTTATAGCCTCGACTTATTTTTAGAACAAAAGGTTGGTTTTACAGGAGGAACTGTAGAGGTAAGTTCTGGGATATTACGTACTGATAACTTTAAAAGTGATACAAGTTGGCACCAGTACACAACAAATGTTATTAATTTTGGATTAACCCAACCGATATCAAGATATAATCCTGATAAGTGGGAGCGAAGAATTGAGCCATTACGTTATGAAGAAGCCAAAAGGATATATGTTGAGGCAAATGAAGCAACTGCAGGAACTGTTATAGATTATTTCTTTTCTTTATTGATGGCACAGATTCAAGTGAGTATTGCTCAGAAGAATTATTCAAATTATGAGGCTCTTTATAAAATTGCAGAAGGACGTTACCGACTTGGTAAAATTGCTGAAAACGAACTGTTACAACTTGAGCTAAATTTGCTGAAAGCAGAGGCTTCTGTAGAAGATGCAGATCTTAATTATAATAACCGGCTATTTATCTTTAAGTCATTTTTAAGGATAAAGGAAGATACATTTATTGAATTAATCCCGCCTTCTGAAACAGATCATTTTGAAGTTTTCTTACAGCAGGCTGTTGATCAGGCTAAATATAATACGTCTGCTGGATTTGAATTCCAGCGACGAGTTTTGGAAGCGGAACGAATTGTAAAAGAGGCTAAAAGTGGACGCTTTGATGCTAACTTATATGCAGGTTTTGGACTAGGTCAGGTCAGTAACGGAAATATCCAAGATGCTTATACAAAGCCTTTAGATGAAGAATATATTTCATTCCGTATTTCGATGCCCATTCTTGATTGGGGGCGTACCAGAGGTGATATAAAAATCGCAGAATCGAATTTAGCACTGGTTGAAACATCCATTGAACAAGAAAAAATTGACTTTGACCATAATATTTTTCTAAATGTTATGGAGTTTAATATGCAGGAAAAGCAACTTTTAATTGCAGCAAAATCTGATACTGTTGCTCAAAAGCGATTTGAGGTAACCCAGAAGCGATATAAAATAGGTAAAGTAAATGATGTATTGGAGCTTCAAAATGCACAAATCGATAACGACAATGCGAAAATTGGTTATTACCGTGCATTAATGACTTATTGGAAAAGCTATTACGATATTAGAATGCTTACTCTTTACGATTTTAAACGTGAAATGCCAATAGCTGTGGATGTTGAGACTTTATTAGATTAAAAAAAAGTGAATCAGGTTAATAAAGTAAATCGAAAAATATACAAATCAACCTGATCACTTAGTATTTTTACCTGACCCTATACAATAACTTCTGTATTTGTATCGATAGGTTCTTCAATAACTGGAGGGTTTAGTTGTTTGTCTACATTATAATAAATTGCTGCAAATGCTCCCTCAATCCAAATTGAAGCAGGAATAATTCCAATAACAAGAAGTAGTAATCCCATAATTGCAATTGGTATAGCAAGTAAGCCCATTAGAAAAATAGTCCCTGTGTGCCCATTTGTCATTTCCCAGCTTAGTTTCACTGCTTCAACTGTTTCCATCTCTTTATCCATTACTAAGTAAGGAACAAAAGCAAGTTTACAAGCAAAAATTATTCCTGGAACAATTAGGAATAAGATTCCAGCAATCACTATGGCTGAAACTAGTAAGTTTGCAAGAATTACGTTAATGTAGTTACTCTTGAAACCAGCGAAAACTGAGCTTACATCAAATTTTTCCCCTCTCGTTAATTGTAAGAATACATATGCAACACCATAGTTAACAGGTCCGCTAATAAATAACCAAAATACAATGCCAAATAAACCAAGAAGTACTCCACCAGCACCAAAACCAGATGCTTCAGCTCCACCTCTCATTAGGGCAACAGGTATTCCTACTGCAAATGTGATAACCACTACAAGAAGTAACTCGACAAAATTCTTTTTTAGATTCTCCCAACTAATATTATAGCTGGTTCCCACTCCCGGATAAGAATTTCTTTCCAGTATATGGTCTTTTTCTATATTTTCCATTTTTATAGTTTTTAATGATTAATGAAGCAAATTTATGTTCAAAATATTGGTTTGTCACGTCACCAAAGTAGGGTTTTTGAAAAACACTACTAAAGTAGTGTGTCATAGTTTCGCTTATGGACTATTTTAGCATTATATTTGAAAAGAACATAATATCAGTACTTTGATCTGGATAGTTATAGATACAGCCTTAATAATTCTCTCTCTTGGTGCAGGCGTCGGCTGCATATTGCTTGCAATGAGAATCAATAATATCTATAAGTTTAATTACCTTAATTCATTTATGTATTATCAAATATTATTATTCATATTTGGCTTATATGGTTTGCTTGGTACTGTATTTATTAGGAACATACTTATGGAATATGAAATTCCACCTTCTACCATTAAGAATATGGCAGAATTTATTCCGTATATAGGTATTCCTGTAATTCTCACCGCGTGGTTTTTATTTCTTAAGACTAGTATTGAAATTGTAGGTAAAGAAATATCTAGTTATGGTAGTTTCTTATATTTTGGGTCCATTGTTACATCTTTACTTGCATACATATTAATTATTTTCGGTATTTATGGAAAAGGTACCAATGATACCATTGTTCTTGTGAGTTATTCTAAATACGGATTTATTGGCTTAGAATTATTAACCTTTGCAATTGCTTTTTTTGTGCTGTATAGATATGGACTTTCAATAAAACATAAACATAAAAAGCAGCTTGTTATGTGGTTTGCAAATATAAATCTGCTAACAGTCGTGGGCACAATTATAGTGTTTACGCTTACCAAGCCTAATACTGCCATTGAGAAGGTATATATGGTTATGTTTTTTATGGGACAGGTTCCGTCAGTGGTGTTTTTATCCTATTATTTAAACAAGTATTTCGAACTTCCCACCAGTAATATTAGCAAAGAAGAACTAATCGGTTTGTTTATATCCAATTATCAGTTGTCAAAAAGAGAATGGGAGATAGTTGAGCATATTTGTAAAGGGAGTACTAATGCTCAAATTAGTGAGGTGTTATTCATATCTTTACAAACAGTTAAAGATCATGTATATCATATTTACCAAAAAACCGGTGTTAAAAATAGAGTTCAATTAGTGAATAAGGTTTCAACGCTTTAACAAAATTACTAACCAAACTATTTCGAGATAATCATCTTTTTTATTGAATATCTTATTAAGAATTATTCTTATTAAAAATAATTCTTAATTTTGCGGCTAAAATAAGATGGTTCAATTGTTTAATTGAACAAATAATTAATGAAAATAACAATTAAATAAATATTATGTCAGTATTAGTAGGTAAAAAAGCCCCGTTATTTGAAGCCAATGCCGTTCTAAACGGTGGCGAGTTTGTTGAAAAATTTTCACTTGAGCAATTTATTGGAAAGAAACATGTTGTGTTTTATTTCTATCCTTTGGATTTTACATTTGTATGTCCAACGGAAATTATTGCATTTCAAGATAAAATGGAAGAGTTTGAAAAACGCAATGTAGCAGTTGTGGGTTGTTCTGTTGATTCACAATTCTCACATTGGGCATGGTTAAATACAGAAAGAAAAGATGGTGGTATTAAGGGTGTTAAGTATCCATTGGTATCAGATTTGTCAAAAACTATTTCTGAGAATTTTGATGTTCTTGCCGGTTCTTATGACTATAATGAAGATGGTGAAGGTGAATTTAACGGTGAACCAGTTGCATTCCGTGGTTTATTCCTTATTGATAAACAAGGTGTTGTTCGTCATCAGGTAGTAAATGATTTACCACTTGGAAGAAGTATTGATGAAGCTATCCGTATGGTTGATGCACTTCAGTTTTTTGAAGAGAACGGTGAAGTATGTCCGGCTGACTGGAAACCAGGTGATGATGCAATGGTAGCTGATGCTGCGGGTGTTGCAA
>CALCGQ010000362.1 GCA_937901015.1 uncultured Bacteroidota bacterium
ATGTAAAACAGGATTTTACATTCTTTGTGAATACAAAAAACACTTTGAAATTTGGTTTGGATGTGATTCATCATACCTTTAAACCAGGAGAACTGGTTTCAGAAGGTGAGCTATCAATCAACAATATTATCATTGATAAGAAATACGCATTAGAGAGTGGTGTATATGTTTCAAACGAACAAAAATTAGGTGTAAGATTTATGCTTAATTACGGTGTCAGACTATCCATGTTCAATGAAATTGGTCCGGGATCAGTATTTGAATACGATCAGGATGGTGAAATCATAAGTGAGGAAGCATACGCCAAAGGAGACTTAATAAGCACCTATATGGTTCCCGAACCAAGGTTTTCCATGAGTTATATGCTAAATGAAAGAAGCTCCCTTAAGGCATCATACCAAAGAAATGCACAGTATATACATCTGCTTTCGGCATCAACATCCGATAACCCTACTGACGTATGGGTGCCAAGTAGCTCGTTGATTAAACCTGAAAAGGCTAACCAATATTCGGTTGGTTACTTCAGAAATTTTCTTGATAATACTTTTGAAACCTCATTCGAAGTTTACTACAAAGATATGACTGACCTTGTGGATTACAAAGATGGAGCAAACGTTCTCTTGAATGAACATGTGGAAGCAGATCTTGTATTTGGAATCGGACGCTCATATGGGATGGAGCTATTACTCAAAAAGAGATTAGGAAGTTTTACGGGATGGGTAGGATATACACTCTCAAAAACAGAGAATAAATTCGATGCCATTAATGATGGAAGTTGGTTTTCTGCGCGTCAAGACAGAACCCACGATATTTCAGTAGTTGGAATGTACGACATTAATAAAAAGATATCTGTATCAGCAACATGGATATATTATACAGGCGATGCAGTTACAATGCCCAGTGGACAGTATTTGATTGATGGAAACATTGTACCTCTTTACACGGAAAGAAATGGTTATCGAATGCCTGATTATCATCGATTAGATTTGGGATTAACCCTTAAGGGTAAAGAAACCAAGAAGTTCAAATCGAGCTGGAATTTCTCAGTTTACAATGCTTATGCCCATGAAAATGCATATTCAATATCTTTCCGGGAAAGTGAAACAAATCCGGGGACTATGGAATCAGTACAATTTTCATTGTTTTCAATTGTCCCTTCTGTAACCTGGAACTTTAAATTTTAAGATCATGATAAAAAAACACATACATATAGTTATCCTAACAATATTCTTATCATTCGTATTGGCTTCATGTGAAAAGGTCATCCACCTTGATTTGAATTCTGCTGATACCAGAATAGTTATTGAGGGAAATATTACGCCTGATGCGGGCCCTTACGAAGTAGTTATTACAACTTCTGGCGATTATTACACTGCAGAAGGAATCATGCCAATAACAGGTGCTCAAGTTATCATTTCCGATGATATTGGAAACTATGATACACTAACTGAAAAATCAGATGGGATCTATTTAACTAATAACATTGTGGGAGAAAGTGATAGAACTTACTCTTTGGATGTTGTTTACAAAGGAAATAGTTTCTCAGGATCAGAATTATTACCAGTAAAGGTAACCATAGACTCCCTGAGCTATGAAGAAATTCCAAAAAACGCAGGTCCTCCACCAGAAGAACCTGAAAATAAAATTTATAATATTTTCTGTAGTTTTAATGACCCTGAAGAAACAGAAGATTATTATCGTTTCACTGTACTAAGAAATGGCGAAGAAGATCCAAATAGAAGAGGGGGAAGCTATAATGTAGCAAGTGATCAACTATTCAACGGCCAAACTGTTAAATATGCTATCTGGTATGTTGAAGCAGCCCCACAGGATACAATTACAATCATTATGGATGCCATTGGGTTCAACACATATGAATACTTCAGAACCCTAAATGATGCTCTTAGCTCAGGAGGTATGGGTGGTACACCTTACAACCCAATTACTAACTTAAGTAATGATGCTTTGGGATATTTTGGTGCTTATACAAGAGATCGAAGTAGTATTGTTCTTGAAGAATAGGGATCTATTGTTGGATGGCTCTATTGCTAGATGGTTCTAGTGTTGGGTGGTTATATTCTATCGAGCAATTAAACAATCGAACAGTTGAACAGTTGATCAGTTGAACAGTTGAACAATCGAACAAACCCCCATCACCTAGTCTTTTACACATCTGATACTTACACCGCTACCTTTGTAATTATATGTCCTGTTGATCATACCTGTATACTGCCCAACGGCCCTGTACCATGTTTGCACATCGCTGAACTGACTAGAAGTCCACCAATAGGCACCTTCGGTAATAGCTCCAAATTCCAAAGCTTCTGCGCCACGATATCCTGCAGGCAAACCACTAAAACCAGTGGTATTTGAACCATTACCACCTTCTACCCATCCTGATGTTGTTTTTATTACATCTCCTTGATCAGTTCCTCGCCAATCTGGAGCATCTGCTTCAGCCTGCGTCATACCAAGATGCATTTCCAATGTCTTCCAATCCTGATCACTGGGAATATGCCATCCTTGTGGGCATATGCCTCTCGAACCCTCTTGTATGGAGTAATTCATCATCTCATCCCATTGGTAAAGGCCACCGTATATATCGCAATTTGCTGGTATGTCATCATAGCAAAATTTTTCCGTAACACTATTGTTGGTCATATCCTCAGCACCAGAAATAAAGGTTCCCACCTTTAGGTTTTCTTTCATCCAACACTGATTACCCAATTGAACAGTATTATAGACATTTCCCTCGGCATCAGTAACAGTTGGAGTTCCCGGACATGGGCTACCATTTCCTCCACCTCCACCACTTCCAACATTAATATAATTAGGCATCACTAATGTATCTTTCCCTTTTGAATTTGCTACAATTAAGGTTACACCATAGAATCCTTCAAGATTGTATGTATGTGAAGGGGACTGCAAATCACTCGTGACCCCATCACCAAAACTCCACTCCCATGAAGTTGGATTATTAGATGATTGATCAGTAAAAGTGACTGCCAATGGAGGTGAACCGCTCAACACATTTGCATAAAATGCAGCTACCGGGGCTTCCCCACTTGCTCCTCCTTCGGTTAAAACAATGGTTATTTCATCACTCTTTGCCAACCCACTGCTTTCTATGGAAGTAGCTTTTATGGTGTGGTTACCCAATTCTTCATCGCTGGTATTCCACTCATAATTATATGGAAAACTTGTAACTGAACTTTTGCCAATATCATCAATATAATACCTAACCTCCATACCAACAGTACTAACATTATCAACCGTAGTGGAAATTGTAATAACATCACCCCTAGCAAATTCCTGCCCATTGGACGGTGAAGTTATCCTTGTTGTTAGTGATTGCGTTTCACCATTATCTTTATTACAGGATGTTGATGATATTATTAAAATAGTAGATATTAATATTAGGCCGTATTTAATGAGTGAATTTTTCATGTGTTATTGGGATGATCAGAATATATTATAGCGTCAAAAATATACTTTTTTAGAACATCCTGAATATGAATTGCTACATATACTTTAAAGTCCAAGCAAGTTTAAATACCTTTTTTATTACCTTTGACCATTATGCCACAGCCCTTTTCGAATATCATCAGATTTTTAGGTTGTACAATTCTAACAAGCTTCCTACTAATTTCATCAATGGGCATAAGTCAAAATCCGAAACCTAATTCAATCTTAGAGTTAGTTGTAGACAACGATATTGTTTTTTTAATTGATCGATATTATTCAAGCGGAGTAGAATTAAATCTATATGCAGATTGGATTAAGAAATCTCCGATTAATGAAATATTACTGCCCAATGGTACAAATGAGATAGTTTATTATTCCTTAAGTATTAAACACAGGATGTATACCCCTGAAAAAACTCTAACACCCATAATTGTTTATAATGACCATCCGTATTCAACATATTTTCTGGTTGGAAATCAAAAGACTTCCTTTAATCTTGAAAAAAGAATCAAATTAACCTCCAAATTGGAATTAGGAGTAATTGGCCCACTCGCAGGAGGTGAAACTATTCAAAATAAACTACATGATAATATTCCAATAGCGCAGCATTCTGAAGGATGGCATAATCAAATGAAGAATGATTTATGTGTTCAATATACTGCTTCCGTGGAAAAAGGAGTATTGCATTTACCCATGTTGGAAGCAAACTGTTTTGTAAGTGCAACTCTTGGTGTTCCTCATACTGAAGCACAACTTGGTGGATATGCAAGATTTGGAATATTTGATGACTTTTTTAGGGGTATGGGAATAGACATATCAGAGGATTTACATTTATGGGTAGCTATCAGTGGAGCATTTTATCTGGTTAATTATAATGCCACTCTACAAGGAGGAACATATAATCAGGATAATGTGCACACCATAAACCCCATAAATAATACATTACTTCATGGTAAGATTGGGGGGGTAATCCAATATAAAAGAATAAGTGCAGAATACGGAATGGAGGTCAGATCGCCTGAATTTTCAACAGCTTTTTGGCATAGATGGGGACATTTAGTGGTTGCAATTGCATTTTAATTTGAATTTTAGAGATTTCTGTTGACAGCATAAAGAAAAAAGACTTATATTCCTGATAACCTGACAACTAGGCAAATCATAATTAGTACTAATAAGTTTAATTTAAATACGAAAAGGGATAATTTGGTTGAATATCAGCACTTTTTATTCCATTCCTTTAAAATAAAATGATTGTTACCAATTATCTTAAGATATTTGCAAATCCAATCAACCTTAATTACAACACTTGAATGAAGAAAAAAAATCCATACTCAGAACAAAGATCTAAGGATCATAAAAAGCCTGATAAAGCAACTTCGAAAAAGAAGTTCAGCAAAAAAGAAACTGAAGTTAGCACCCCATCTGAGCCAAAACTAGTCAGAATTAACAAATATGTTGCTGATGCTGGAATTTGCTCAAGAAGAGAAGCTGATAAGCTAATTGAAAGCGGATTAGTATATATTAATGGTGAGGTTGTAACTCAACTTGGAACAAAGGTTGGACTAAAAGACAAGGTAACTTACAAGGGCAAAGTTCTTCAAGGTGAGAAATTAAGGTATATACTACTCAACAAACCCAAGGGATTTATTACCACATCCGATGATCCATTGAATAGACGTACTACAATGAACCTTGTGGAAAAAGCCTGCTCGGAAAGAATTTATTCAGTGGGCCGACTTGATCGAAATACAACCGGATTATTACTTTTCACCAATGATGGTGAATTGACTACAAAGTTAACTCATCCAAGTAATGGTGTGAAAAAACTTTACCATGCTGTGCTTGACAAACCCTTATCCAAAAACGATTTGCTCAAGATTATGGAAGGTGTAGAGTTGGAAGATGGGAAAATACGGCCGGATAAGATTGACTGGGTTACTGATGAAGAAAACAAAAAACATATTGGCATTGAGCTACATTCAGGTAAAAATAGGATTGTAAGAAGAATATTTGAACACCTTGGCTATGATGTAATTCGACTCGATCGGGTGATATTTGCTGGACTAACAAAAAAGGACCTTTCGCGAGGTAGATGGAGAGAACTCGATGAAAAGGAAGTAAATATTCTAAGGATGCTCTAACTGAAATAGTCACAGAAAACTGATATTCAGCATCTCAATTCCTATATCAAAATATTTTTTCTAACTTTGAGTCTTCTAACTTAATATATCAATATTATGGACAATGGATATCAAGAGTATAATGACATGGCAACATATGCTATTATCGGTATAGTTTTTATTACAGCTTTTTATTTATATGTATACTGGCGGGTTTTTGAAAAAGCAGGAAAGCCTGGTTGGGCAGCATTAATACCCATTTATAATACTTTAATATTACTGGAGATTGTGGGCAAACCATGGTGGTGGTTACTGCTATTCTTTATTCCTGGTGTAAACCTTGTTTTTATTATATGGACTTATAATTTACTATCCAAAAGTTTCGGAAAGGGCACAGCTTTTACTGTTGGATTATTATTACTAAGTCCGATCTTTTTCCCAATCCTAGCATTTAGCAATACCGAATATCATGGACCAGCAGGAGCACCGCCTCCACTTGTGATGTAATTTTTCTTAAAAATTTTTAATTACGGATCAAAGAATAGTTCTGGGGATTAATTAAATAGTTCTAGAGATAAACAACAATCTTATAACAAATAGTAACCAATTTTCCTCGAGGCCGGAGACAGGCAATGTGAGTTATTTAAGGGTTTTCGTCATTGCAAACTTTGAGGGTTGGCCCCGTGTGTTGGTGTGAAGCAATCTCACTTTTTAATTATAGACTTTGATTATTAAAGGTTTAACAACT
>CALCGQ010000363.1 GCA_937901015.1 uncultured Bacteroidota bacterium
GATTAATTCCACAGGTAAGATGATATTCGATACCATAAAAGGACAATTCTCAGTGGGAACTGAGCAAAGGTTTTCCTCGAATAACTTACAAGGTAATTTTGCAACATTAGATAATACCAGATGTGTCCTAAAGGGCGATGGTAATATTAATTTTGGACTGGATATGAATATGATAACAGTTCAGGCATCTGGTGAATTTGAGCATCTTATATACGTTGACTCCACATACATAAACTCTACTTTATTATTGGATTTCTTCTTTGATGAAAAGGCAATTGACATGATTGCGGATAGCCTGAGGTTAACCAATAATGATGGGAAAAGTATGGCAGAAGGTATGTTCCCAACATTCCTCCGTAAAAATATGCCTTTTGACGCTGCTGAGAAAAGTATAACCGAAATTGCTTTGTATGGGCAAATGAAAAAGATGCCTGAAAATTTACGACATACAATAATCTTCAATGAGTTAAAACTATATTGGGATTCATTCACACGGTCGTATATCAGTAAAGGAAAAATTGGAGTTGGATATCTTGGTGGTAATGTTGTGAATAAGATGGTTGACGGATGGGTTCAGATTGAAAAAGGTAGATCTGGAAGTTCTATTTCCATCTATCTTAAGCCAACGGCCTCCACATGGTACTTTTTCAATTATAAAAATGGCATAATGCAAGTAATTACTTCAGATAATGCCCTTAACAGCCGACTTGAAACATTAAAGGCTGAAAAACGAATACTAAACCCAGATAGTGATACCGAATACTATGAGTTTGTAATTTCCACACGTCGTAAAAGTGTCGACTTTGTTAGGAAGATGGAAAATATTGAACGTAAATAAGTGATTGATATTTTCTTACCTGTTTCCTAGCACTTTGAATAATTAGGTTTTTTTGTGAAAAACTGTTAGCTTTAATAAGTTGTAACTATATTTTTTTTCTTATTTTTACTGTCAATTGTTGTAATCTAAAAGTAATACATTTAAGAATTTACAACATGTGTATAATTGATCTATTTTTGATTCTAAGAATTAATTTTATCTACAAATGAAATTTATCATATCAAGTACAACTTTACTACGCGGGTTACAAAAAGTTAGCGGAGTACTAGGTACAAATAATACCTTACCAATTCTTGAAGATTTTCTATTTGAGCTCGCTGATGATAAGTTACGAGTTACAGCTTCTGATTTGGAAACTACTATTTCGGTTACTTTAACTACAAGCATGTCTGAAGGACCTGGTGTTATTGCCATTCCTGCGAAAATGCTACTAGATATTATGAAAACTTTACCTGAGCTTCCAGTTACAATTACTGTTGCTGATACGAGCATTGAAATATTTGCAGGAGAAGGAAAATATAAGCTTATCGGACATCAAAGTGATGAATTTCCTCAGATACCGGTAATGGATAATACATCCACATTGGAATTAAATTCTGCATTATTGGTAAATGCTTTTAATAAGACTCTGTTTGCAACGGGTAACGATGAGTTACGTCCGGTTATGTCAGGTGTATTATTTGAAATAAAAAATGATAGTATCACATTTGTTGCAACCGATGCACACAAATTAGTACGTTATAGAAGAAATGATTTCAAATCTGATACGGAGACATCAATTATTCTACCTAAAAAACCATTGAATCATCTTAAGAATGTAATGCCTGAGGATGAAGAAGTAATGGTTAAGATTGAAATTAATGATACAAATATTAAACTTGAGTTTGATGATATTGTTCTTATTTGTAGACTAATTGAAGGCAAATACCCAAACTACGAGGCTGTTATACCAGTTCAGAATCCTTATAAACTTACCATTGACAGAAAGAGTTTGTTAAATGCAATTCGTCGTGTTTCGATTTTTGGAAGTAAATCAACACATCAGGTAAGGTTTAAAATTAATGGTCAAGAATTATTATTGACAGCTGAGGATCTCGACTATTCAAGTGAAGCCAAGGAACGACTAAGTTGTAGTTACCATGGTGATGATATTGAGATTGGTTTTAACTCAAGATTTATGCAGGAGATGCTAGGCACACTTGCACCTGAAAGAATAATTCTGGAGCTAAGTGCACCCAATCGTGCTGGTATTATAATTTCCGAACGTGATGATGATGATCCTGAAGATATCTTAATGCTGATCATGCCAGTAATGCTTACACAGTAAACTGTTATTGCTCTTTCATTCTTCTTTCTTGTAACTAATACTGCTTTGTTATGTATGATTTTGATAAAATCGTAGATAGAGATTCTACTGCCAATATAAAATATGACCTACGGGAAAAGTTTTTTGAAAAGAAAGACGTTCTACCAATGTGGGTTGCTGATATGGACTTTGAGACTCCTATTTTCATCAGAAAGGCAATTAAGGAGAGAGCGGAACATCCTATTTATGGGTATACATATCGTGATGAAAATTATTCTAATTCTATAGTTAATTGGGTTAAAAATCGACAAGGTTGGGATATTGAAAAAGATTGGATTGTTTATAGTCCGGGTATTGTTCCTGCTTTGAATTTTTCAACAATGGCCTATACTAATCCCAATGATAGTATATTGGTTCAACCTCCAGTTTATTTCCCGTTTTTTACCGCTGCAACTGATCATGGTCGTAAATTACTTAGCAACCAGTTAAAATATGACGATGGTCGTTATACCATAGATTTTGAGGACTTTGAGCAAAAAGCCAAGAAAGCAACTATGTTTTTTCTATCAAGCCCACATAATCCAGTTGGTCGTGTATGGAAGAAGGAAGAGTTAGTTCGTCTTGGTGAAATTTGCGTTGATAATAATGTTATCATCATATCTGATGAAATTCATAATGACCTTATTCTACCTGGATATAAGCACATCCCAATTGCATCTCTATCAAAAGAAATTGCTGATATAACCGTAACTTGTATCGCTCCAAGTAAAACTTTTAATCTTGCGGGATTAGCCACTTCATCAGTTATAATATCAAATGAGGAACTTCGGAACAAATTTGAAAAGGTGATAAATACATTGCATCTTTCACTTGGTAACTTGTTTGGTGCGGTTGCATCAGAGGCAGGGTATACCTATGGTCATAATTGGGTAGATGAGTTAATGAAGTATTTGGCAGGAAATATAGATTTGTTGAGGAATGGTTTAGCGGAAAGTAAAATAAAGATTATTGAACCGGAAGCTACTTATCTGGTATGGCTTGATTTTAAGGATTATAATATTGATGATGAAGAGATAAAAAATATTCTTATTAATAAGGCTGGTCTGGGACTTAGCCATGGACCAATGTTTGGCGATGGGGGAGAAGGGTTTCAAAGAATTAACCTTGCAGCACCAAGGTCAACAATAACAACTGCAATTGATAAATTGAGTTCAGCTTTTAATTTCTGAGAATAGATCCCATTCAAAAGTTTTTTTTTGTAATTTGCTGCTTAAATCAATTTACGTTGAAACAAACAATAATAATATCTTTGCTGGCTCTGTTTATCTCTTTACAGTCATATTCTCAGGAGTTTATATACAGAAGAGGTCTTGCTACTTTATCAATTGGCACTGGTGTACCAGGATATGACTTTGGTAAGCAAAGTGGCATATATTTGAGTAGCTATGCAAAATTAGGAACGAGCATTACAGGTGAGGTTTCATATTTCTACAATTGGAATGTGGGTATTAATTTTATGATTACTTATAATGTTAACCCCGTTGATGAAGGAAAACTAGCAGCTGGATATATGTTAGAGAGTCCGGCATTTCATACGGTAAATGCTAAATCTGAAGCTTTTCGAGATATTGCAGGTTTGGGAGGAATGGTATTTGATGTTCCCATTAATGATTACTTTTCTGTAACTTTTAAAACAATGATGGGGTTAAGGAATATTTATAAGCCCACTGCATC
>CALCGQ010000364.1 GCA_937901015.1 uncultured Bacteroidota bacterium
TTTTTGTTCGTTTGAAACATAAACACCACTCTCCAATGCGAATTTCTTATCTATGATAATATTGTTGATTGATAGTTCACCTTCCGAAACCAGTTCTCCGGGTTTAAAGGTATGATGAATCACATCCAACCCAAATTTCAAAGTGTTTTTTGTATTCGCAAAAAATGTAAAATCCTGTTTTACATGATAGTCTTCAATACCCGATGTTATTTTGAATTCGGTATCACTTTGATTAATTCGTATCTGATAACTATAACTACTATAAATAAAAGATGTGTTTGAGAATAAACGGCTGTTAAATAGATGGTTCCATCTCAATGTCCCTGTTTGATTTCCCCAGTTAAAACCAAAATTCTCGGTTCCCAATTTATCCTGACCAAAATAACCGGAAATAAAAACTCTGTCTCTATCTCCAATTTTATAGTTTGCCTTTGCATTCAAATCATAAAAGAATAAATCCAAACCTCTAAAATCTGGATCTATTAATCCATAAAGGATATCAGCATATGTTCTTCTTCCTGATACAATAAAGGAACCCTGGTCCTTAACAATTGGTCCCTCAATAGTAAGCCGTGATGAAATTAATCCTAAACCACCAGAAACGCTAAATTTTTTCTGATTACCATCTTTCATGTGAACGTCAAGTACCGAACTTAAGCGTCCTCCAAATTTAGCAGGAATACCAGCTTTGTAGAGTTTCATATCCTTAATAGCATCTGAATTGAATACCGAAAAGAATCCAAGTAAGTGACTTGCATTGTAAACTGGTGCTTCATCCAAAAGTATCAGGTTTTGGTCTGTATTACCTCCACGAACATAAAATCCACCCTTGCCTTCACCGCCACTACTTACGCCTGGCATGAGAGTCAGAGTCTTAATAATGTCCTGTTCGCCAAAAAGAACTGGAATCTTTTTAATCTCTTTAATATCCATTTTTACAATTCCCATATCCGTTGATCTGATATTTTCGTTGTCTGCCTCTCCCTTAATAACTACTTCATTTAAAGTAGCATCTTGGCTTTTAAGCTCGATATCGCGAGTTAAATTGACATTGAGTTCAATGGCTTCTTTTTGTGATTCATAGCCAATATAGCTATATCTGATGTTATACTTGCCTTCCGGGATTGTTATGGAATAAAACCCGTAAACATTTGTTACACCACCACTTTTAAGTTCTTCAATATATATTGTGGCCCCAATTAATTCTTCTCCAGTAGACGCATCTTTCACATGCCCACTTAGAGTAAATTTATCTTGAGCAATTATATTACTAACTGAAATCAATACTATTATGATTGATATAATTGTCTTTGACATTAGATATAAGCTATCAGTGAAAATTCAAAACGCAAAGTAACACAGTACATTGCTTGTTTTGCATAATAAATTGTTAAATTTTTGTAAAAGGATAACTTTTTTTAGTTAGAAAAATTGTGGACCACGAAAAACATTAAAATCTTATACAATTATTGTAAGATTTCATAACAGTTTTGCTTTTTGCATGATGTATTATTGCAATGTGAAATTATGTTAAATCACAGTGTCAACATAATTAAAAGCAATAGGAGTAAGTTATAATAACAATCTATAACTAAAAAATAACTTAAGATGAACATAAATAAGAATATTGCTGTTAGTGATTCAGGATTCGTTTTTAATTCAACCACAGGTGAATCTTTTTCCGTAAACCCAATTGGAGTTGAAATTATTGAATTACTAAAGCAGGACCTCACAATTGAACAGGTAAATCAAAATTTGCTTGAAAGATATAATGCTGATATCGTAACCATTGATAAAGATGTAAGCGATTTTATTTCTCTACTTGAGCAATACTCATTAATTGACAAACAAGATGCGGCCTAAGATAAAAATAGCTGTTACAGGATTAAATGCAATTGATAATCCAGGTCCAGGTGTAGCTGTAATAAGGGGTTTGCTTGAAGCAAAGTCCTTTGAAGCCACCATAATAGGTTTAGCCTATGAGTCGCTGGAGCCTGGTATTTATATGCATGAACTGGTTGATAAAACTTATCAGATACCATATCCTTCGGCAGGAACAGAGTTGTTGTTTGAAAGGTTGGAATATATTAATGATCAGGAATCAATTGATGTTATAATTCCAAATTTTGATGCCGAATTATTCTCATTTATAAAGCTGGAGGCAAAACTAAAGGCATTGGGAATTCATACTTTTTTACCCACACCTGAACAGTTTGAGGAAAGGTTAAAAACTAACCTACCTGATTTTGGTAAGAAGTACGATATTGATGTACCTAAAAGCGAAACCATATATTCATTATCAGATTTCAGCAAAATCAGTAGTGATTATGATTGGCCGGTAGTTGTGAAGGGGAAGTATTATGATGCAGGAATTGCTTACAATTTTGAGCAAGTCCAAATGTATTTTAACAAAATATCAGCCAAGTGGGGATTGCCAATTATTATCCAAGAATTTGCACATGGTACCGAGTTTAATGTTACCGGTGTTGGTGATGGGAATGGGAATGCCATTTCAATTGTACCAATGCGCAAGCAATATATCACTGATATTGGAAAAGCTTGGGGAGGAATAGCCATTACTGATCAGAAATTAATTGATCTGACCAAACACTTCATTAAAGAAACAAATTGGAGAGGTGGCTTTGAACTTGAACTAATGAAAAATAAGGAAGGGAAGTTTTACCTTCTCGAAATAAACCCTCGTATTCCGGCGTGGGTATACCTTGCTGTTGGAGTGGGGCAAAATATACCGGAGATGATTACAAATCTTGCCTTGGGAAAGGAAGTTGCCCCCGTAACAAAGTTTGAGGCAGGGAAAATGTTTATCAGGTACTCTTGGGATATGATAGTAGATCTTGAAGAATTTGAGAAAATATCTACAACAGGAGAACTTTAATAAAACCGACAAAATTGAATAGAATGGATAAGAAAAGATACGAACGACCACTGATAAAAAAGTTGGAGAGTAATATGCCCAACAAATTTGGAACTAGAACTGAATATACACCCAAGACACATATTGATGATGTTGCTGTAAGTGAATTAGCTGAAAAATATGGATCACCATTATTTGTTATTAGTGAAAAGACATTGAGGGCTACCATAAAAAAAGCGCGTAATGCTTTTGAAAGTCGCTATCCAAAAGTACAATTTGCTTGGTCCTATAAAACTAATTACCTGGATGCTGTATGTAAGATATTTCATCAGGAGGGGTCTTGGGCAGAGGTTGTTTCAGGATTTGAATATGATAAGGCTCTCCACAATGGTGTTGATGGCTCAAAAATCCTTTTTAACGGACCAGATAAAACTGATGCTGATCTTAAAAAGGCGATAACCAATAACTCAATACTCCATATTGATCATTTAGATGAATTTTATGCGATAAAAGAAATTGCTGGCGAATTAAAAGTCAACGCTAAAGTAGCTGTTCGGGTAAATATGGATACTGGAATTTACCCAATGTGGGATAGGTTTGGATTTAATTTTGAGAATGGTCAGGCTTGGGATGTGCTAAATAGGATCATGCGATCAGATGTTATGAACCTTGTTGGTTTACACTCTCATATTGGAACTTTTATGCTTTCTCCAAATGCATACGCAGTGGCTGCCAAAAAATTAGCGGAGCTTGCCATTGGTGTAAAAGAAAAATACAACCATGAGGTAAATTACATAGATATGGGTGGTGGATTTGCATCTAACAACACTCTCAAAGGTGCTTACTTACCCGGCCAGGATATA
Source organism: uncultured Bacteroidota bacterium (assembly GCA_937901015.1). GTDB lineage: Bacteria > Bacteroidota > Bacteroidia > Bacteroidales > F082. Next base: position 3,739 of record CALCGQ010000364.1, read on the forward strand.
AGTCCTTCCATTGATGAATTCGCGGAAGCCATAACCAGTGCATTAATCTCCAGTAATTTTGAACCTAATAAGCTGCCTTTATTGATTCTTGAAACAGGAAGAGCTCTTGTTGACGATGCCGGTTATTTAGTAGGTTCGGTAATTTCAAACAAACGACTTTCGGATGGTCGTAGAAGTACCATACTTGATATTGGAGTTAATATTCTTTTTACCTCCTTCTGGTATGACCATAAAATCACTCCGGCACAGCCATTTACAAAGTATACAGAAGATACAGTTCTATATGGTCCACTTTGTATGAATATTGATATAATTAGAAATAATATCGACCTGCCACTTCTCAATAAAGGTGATAAGGTAGTAGTTCATAGCGTTGGTGCTTATAATATGACCCAATGGATGCAATTTATTACACTCCGCCCAAAGGTTGTATTGATAGACTTAGAAGGCAATACTCACATTATCCGTGAAAATGAAAGCCTTCAAACACTTCTAGAATTAGAAAGGATTCCTGAGCATTTACAAGAATTTGATTTGTAATTATCGACTAAAAAAACGTAAGTTTGACCTGTGAATGTGGATGCTTCCTCTGAATGCATCCAATGCGCTAATTGTATTATTAATTTGATCTAATTTGTTTAATGGTTAAAGTAACTAGGCAATTTTTTACCGATTTTTATACCAGTATACTTAACAGTTACGCTCAGGTATTCTTTTCGGTAAATAAAGTCTTCGCAGCCATACTAATCATCGTGTCATTTTTCGACGTTTATGCTGGAATAGCTGGCCTACTTGCTGTTATTCTATCCAATGGTATTGCTATGGTACTTGGTATGAGGCGTCAAACTATCATCAGTGGGGCCTATGGATTTAATGCACTTTTGGTTGGATTGGGTATTGGAATTTATTATCAGCCGGGAGTTGAATTTTATCTCATACTCTTTTTTATCTCACTTTTTACTCTTCTGGTTACAATTAGCCTTGAAGGTGTAATCGGAAAATATGGATTACCATATTTGAGTTTGCCATTTCTAGTGGGTATTTGGGTTGTTGTTATAGCTCTAAGAGGTTATTCTGAATTGGAAATGAGTGAACGGGGAGTATATAATCTAAACGATATGTTTGCCATTGGCGGAATGACAATGGTTAATGTATATGAATGGTTTAATAATCTTGCCATACCTGAACCAATTAGAATTTACTTTAAGTCGCTAAGCGCCATCCTGTTCCAATATCATATTTTTGCGGGGATATTATTGTCAATCGGATTAATTTATTATTCTCGAATAGCATTTCTTTTGTCAATAATAGGATTCTTTTCAGCTTATTATTTTTATTTATTCATAGGTGCCAGCATAAGTGAGTTAAGCTATAGCTACATTGGATTTAATTACATATTAACAGCTATTGCCATAGGAGGGTATTTTATCGTTCCATCTAAAAGAGCTGTAATTTGGGTGGTAATACTAACCCCCATTGTTGCTATTGTGCTTTCCAGTACAGCGGTACTTTTCGCCACTTTTCAACTGAGTATATTTTCTCTTCCATTCAA
>CALCGQ010000365.1 GCA_937901015.1 uncultured Bacteroidota bacterium
TTATTTTCCCTTGATCCGTTTGGCATGGGGGCAAAGGTAGGGAAAATTGGATTTAGGATGAGGTTTTTAGTTTTTTTATACAATGACCGCTAAGTTTTTTACGGAGGGATCTGCATACTTATTTCATCCATAATCCGGTTTCTGAGCAGGCATGATGCAGCAGCATTATTTCATTCAATCCTTGCCCTAATGCAATAGAAAAACCATCTATTAACATGTTTACTGTTATCAGAAGTAATGGTATATGTATATTTGCACAAATTTTTTTAATAATTATTACTCTAACAGCTGATATTAACACTACTATGATCAAAACTACAAAATTGACACTTGTTTTATTAGTAATACTAATGACCGATATCCTATCTGCTCAAACGAATTCTGATATCACGGTAAATGAATTAAAAGACCATGTTTATTTCCTTGCATCCGACTCTCTTATGGGTCGTAAACCTGGAACTGAAGGCGGTAGAATAGCTGCAGAATATATTAGAGATCAGTTTGTTGCAAGTGGATTGAAAACGCTTGGTGAAGATGGTTTTCAATATTTTAGTGTTACTACTAGTGTAGAACCTGGAGAAGGGAATGAATTCTCATTTAATGGTTTAAACGTCGTTTCTGGTGAAGATTTTAAACCAATGGCTTTTTCATCTAATAGTACTCTTGAGGCCAATGTAGTTTTTGCAGGATATGGTATAGAGATAGATCATGATTCTGTACAATGGAATGATTATGATAATCTGGATGTTGAAGGTAAGTGGGTAATGGTATTAAGAGCTGATCCTGAGCCCGACAATGATAGTAGTTTGTTCATTTCCTATGGACAAGACAGAGATAAAGTTCTAACCGCAAGAGATAATAAAGCTGGTGGTATTATTTTTGTTAATGGGGTTAATTCCAACACAGATGATAAGTTAATGGGCAATACATTTAGTCGTGTTACTGCGTCAGCAGGTTTGCCAGCAATAAATATAACAAGGACTTTGGCTGACAGTATCCTAGGTGGTGATTACAGTATTGAAGATCTTGAAAGGAAAATAATTGATGGTAAAAAGACCATTGGTTTTTCTGTGCCATCGGTTATATCAGTTACAACTGATTTGAAAAGAGTAGAAGTAAATACTCAGAATATCGTTGCTATAATTGAAGGAAACGATCCTGAGTTAAAGAATGAATTTGTAGTAATAGGAGGACATTACGATCATCTTGGAATGGGTGGTCATGGTTCCGGATCCCGTAATCCTGACACCATAGCTGTGCACAATGGTGCTGATGATAATGCTTCTGGTGTTGCTGCCGTTCTTGAATTAGCCCAAAAACTAGCCTCCAATAAAGAAAATCTAAAAAGAAGTGTAATTCTGATGGCCTTCGGAGCGGAAGAAATGGGGTTGCTTGGATCACAGTTCTTTACTAATGATCCTCTCATTGGTTTAAAGGATGTTGTGGTAATGGTAAACTTTGATATGGTTGGTAGGTTTGATCCTGATAAGAGATCACTGATGATTGCAGGAACTGGTACTGCTGTACAAATGGAAGAATTACTTAAAAAACATGAAGATAATTCAAATATGAATTTTACTCATTCACCTGAAGGATATGGAGCATCCGATCATGCAAGTTTTTATGGAGCAGGAATTCCAGTAATGTTCTTTTTCACTGGAGCTCATGAAGATTATCATACTCCATTTGATGATGCTGATATGTTGAATTACGAAGGTGAGAAAGAAATAATTGATTTTACTTATCCTCTAATTACTGAAGTAATTAATAGTGATGAAAGACTTATATACCAAGAAGCTGGTCCGGTAAGAAAACAATCAACTAGAGGCAGAGGCGGTTTAAAGGTTAAATTTGGGATCATGCCTGATTTTACATCCACTGCCAATGATGGCCTAGGAGTTGGAGGTGTTACACCAGGAGGTCCTGCATCGATTGCCGGGATGAAAAAGGGCGATAAGATTGTTGCCGTTGAAGGAATGCCAATAACAAATATATATGATTATATGGCCAGACTAAAGAAATTAAAACCCGGTCAAAGGGTATCAGTTGATATTGTGAGGGACGGTGAAAAACAAATATTAATGGTATTATTGTAGATGAGCAGTATTTTTAATCAGGCATATTTATTCAAGTTTTTAAAATTTGGTGTTGTAGGTTTTTCCGGACTTTTCGTTGATTTTGGCATCACCTATCTAACTAAGGAAAAGCTAAATATACCAAAGTATATTGCAAATGCACTTGGCTTTCTCACTGCCGCAACAACCAACTTTTTTCTCAACAGAGTTTGGACTTTTGAAAGTGATAATCCAGAAGTAATGGTGGAGTTTACGGAGTTTTTTATTATCTCAATAATTGGCCTAGGTTTAAACACTCTATTACTTTGGTTGTTAGTAAGTAGGTTTAAAATGAATTTCTATGTGGCGAAAGTATTCGCTATTGGCCTAGTTACAATTTGGAATTTCCTAGCAAATGCCTTTATCACATTCAATCCAGATAGAGCATTTTTTCTATATTAATAGTTGGCTTATAGACATGGAGAATAGGCGTATGGATAAACTATTATTAGTTTCGTTTTTCCTTTTAAAGATCGGCCATGATGAAATATGACATATTATAGTTACAATAACTATATCCTACTAGAAATATAGTGTATGTTAAAACATAAAATTGCAAACAGCTAAAAGCTAATATCCATAGGCCATTAGCCATCTATCCCCAAAGATCCTTGAGTCTTTTCTCGATATCCTTCTTGAATTTTGTAATATCAGATTTCTTAACATTTTTAACCTCGTGCTCAATCTCATCATATTTTTTCTTGGCACGTTTTCCAAGGTTTGGAATTATCTTGTCCACAAGTTCTTTTTCAGCATCTTTCAATGCAATGGTAAGTTCTTCTATCTTAACTTCTTTTACAAGTTTTTTTATGGCAGTATCCGACATATCCTTGATGTCTTCAAACTTGATATTCTTACCTTTCTCAAATGTTGATTTGGCCTTGTCTTTTGTTGTTTTGGCAGTTTTTCGTGCTACATTCTCAACTTTCTCCGCTACTTTAGAAACACTTTCTCGGAAACCGGAGAAATCATTATTATCACTACTCTTACCTTCCACACGAAGACTAAAATCAGACAGTACGTTCATATAGTTAATAAAAGCATCATATGGTGTTCCATAAGGATTAAAATAACTGTGAACATCCCCATCAGAGAACCATTTTGTGCACATATAATAGAAATGGTCGCTTGTTTGAAGATATAGCCAGTCCTTTTGAATTTTTTCATCATCACTCAGTTTAACTTTTTCCTCAAGTTGATATAGTTTATCAAAAGCTTCATCCTGAAGGTCGTTTCCAAGCCATGCGGTAAGGTCTCGCTCTTCATCTGCCCATGATATGGGGGTAGGAACATGTATAGCACTTACGGGTTTTAGTCTTGACCCAAGGTCTTGAGGCGTTACAAATTTGAAATTAGTATTACTTAAAACTAGGCCAGGAAGTTCCTTCATGAAATCAAAAATGCCAGTTTCTTTCCATTGATGTTCGCCAAATGTTTCATAGTCCATGAAGAGGTTTACCACTTCTTCTTCAGGATTAACATTATCCAACCAATTTACAAACTTGGCAGTTGTAAGAGGCCAGTCTTTCCAACTCTGCTCAGAAAACCTAAATGCAATATCATCACTTAATCTGAAATTCTTCAATAATAATTTCAATTCAGGATTTGATACACTATTATACATGAAATTAGGACTTCTCCATCCCAGTATATGTTTAGCACCCTCAGTTAACATAAGGTCATATCCCATTTCGGATACCATTGAACCAATATCATCAGAATATATTAACTCAGTGTTCCTAAAGGTAACAGGTTTCAGACCAAACAATTTTTCTGTTTTATCAGAATGCATTTTTACTTGCTTAGTAAACTCATCTTTACTCTTAAGAGATGCAAGAGAATGAGCATAGGTTTCCGCAAGAAATTCTACATTACCAGTATCTGCTAATTTCTTAAAACTTTCAATCACCTCTGGATGGAATGCTTCAAATTGATCCATTGCAGTTCCTGATATTGAAAAACTCACCTTAAAATCTGATCCATTTTCTTTGATTAGATTAAGTAACAAGTCATTCATGGGAAGATAACTTTTCTCAGCCACTCTTCTCATTATCTTTTGATTGGTATAATCATCAAGATAGTTATGCTTGTCACCAATATCAAAAAATCTATATTCTCTTAGTCTATATGGCTGGTGTACCTGGAAATAAAAACAAATTGATCTCATATTATATTATTGTACGTTATTCTTAGTTCGTTAACAATTAAGTGTTTGATGGCATTAATGGTTGATAAACTTCCTTTATCTTCAATGATGCATCTTCCCATTTCAAGTTTTCAACTTCGGTTTTCCCATGTTTTTTAAACATAGTTGAAATGGCATTATAATGACATAGACCGTAAATTGAATCTGCCATTGCATCAACATCCCAGAAGTCAACTTTCAATGCATGCTCAAGGATTTCAGCAACTCCTGATTGTTTTGATATAACAACAGGAACATTTGATCTCATGGCTTCCAGAGGAACAATTCCGAATGGTTCACTTACTGATGGCATTACAAACACATCACTCAATGCAAACATTCTGTCAATATCAGGTCCTTTTAAGAATCCTGTAAAGTGAAATTTGTCAGCTATTCGAAGCTCAGCCACACGCTTTATCATTTTATTAAGCATATCTCCAGATCCTGCCATAACAAACCTGACATTATTATCTTTCTGAAGTATTTTGTATGCAGCCTCAATAAAGTACTCAGGCCCTTTCTGGAAAGTAACTCTTCCAAGGAAAGTAACAATCTTTTCATTTAAGCTACGCTTAACTTCTTTAAGTTCAGAGAATAAATCCTGGTCAACAGCATTATGAACGGTTATGACTTTTCCTGGCTCAATTCCATATTTCTCAATTACGGTTCTTCTTGTCATGTTGCTAACAGTAATTACACGATCAGCTTTTTCCATACCTTCCTTCTCAATACCATAAACTATGGTATTTACATCTTCACCCGTACGGTCAAATTCTGTTGCATGCATATGACAAACCAAGGGCTTTCCTGATGATTCCTTTGCTGCAACGCCAGCAGGATAAGTAAGCCAATCATGAGCATGGATAATATCATATTCCTCTGATAATGCTAAAGCAGATGCCACAAGTGCATATCTTGAAATCTCTTCCATCAGATTTGCTCCATATTTACCAGAAAATTTATAATCTCTGGCAAAAACTTTACTTGTATATTCTTCTCCGGTTTTTTGCTGCTTTTCGAGTAAAGTAGTAAAATCTTCAGGTCCTACATATGGAACAATGTTGGACCCAATTTCCAAATATTTAATCCTCTTCCAATATTCATTATACTGCTCATCCTTAATGTCGAAAGGAATATCGCTGGCATTAACTAATCGGACAGCTTCTTCGCTTTCATCGCCATAAGCTTTAGGTACCACGAAGATTACTTCAACATCATGTTTTGCAAGGCCTTTTGTTAGCCCGAAACATGCTGTTCCTAACCCTCCGGTTATATGTGGTGGGAATTCCCACCCAAACATTAATATTCTCATAGTAAATGTTTCATTTCAAGTTGTTTGCGATATTATTCTTCAATCTTATTAATCATAGACTTAATCCTCAGTAATTCGGATACACTCCATGCCTGAGAAATAGCTCCTCCAGCAAGGTGAGGAGGATTACCATCATAAACCTCAGAGATAGTTCCAATACCATTTACTCTCATTTCGGGTTCGAACTCATTGTAAATATCTTTCAGAACATCAACACTTTGTTCACCAAAAACTTTCAAATATGCATCTGCGTAAGCTCCAAGTAACCATGGCCATGCAGTGCCTTGATGATAAGCTTTATCACGTGTTTTCTGGTCACCAAAGTATCTTCCTTGATAATCAGGATTCTTTGGTGATAATGTTCTTAACCCTCTTCTTGTAAGTAGCTCACTTTTCACCACGTTAAGAGTACTAAATCTTTGTTCCTCATTTAGAGGGCTATGTGGTAATGAAACAGCAAAAATCATATTTGGTCTTACCGACCAATCTTTGAATTCGCCATTAGTATAATCTGCTAAATAACCTTTTTCATTATTCCAAAAAATATCGACAAATGAATTCTTAATTATTTCAGGCCATTTTTTCCAGTTTTTAACGAAAGTTTTGTCGTTGGCTTGTTCCGCAAGATCTATACAGAAACTAACACCATTATACCATAATGCATTTATATCAACAGCATAACCAGTTCTTGGTGTTACAGGATTATTATCGATAATTGCATCCATCCAGGTAAGAGCTTTTCCTTGTTCTCCGGCCCAAACCAGACCATTGTCATGCATTTTAATATTATACAATGTTCCTTTACTAAAGCTATTCAGAATTTTCTTTAATGATGGTCCATATACCTTCCAGATATCAGTTTTATTATCTTTATATGAATGTAATTGTTGCAATGCCCATATAAACCATAACGAAGTGTCAACCGAGTTATAAGAAGCTTTTTCACCACTTCCAACATTTGGAAATAGTCCGTTTTTAAGCTCCTTAAGCATTGAGTTTGCTACATCCAAAAAGGACTTAATATCATTACGAGCCAGAGTAAGTCCCGGAAGTGCAATAAATGTATCTCTACCCCATCTACCAAACCATGGATATCCAGCTACAACTTCTGTTTTACCATTATTACGTATAATAAATTCTTCAGCTGCATTGAGCAGGCAATTATCATAATTATTTCTAGGAGTCCTCTTTTTAATTTCTTTAGAGTATTGACTTCTTATCTGAGCAGGATTCTTCTCATCTAAACTAGCCGAAATGACCACAGACTCTCCCGCTTTAAGGTTTACTTCAAAATAGCCAGGTACAAAAAGGTCTTCAGTACTGTCATATCCCCGCTGGCGTTCGATCATATATTCAATACCATAGTACCAGTCAGGTTGATGAGTATATACGGGTTTTTTCGAAAACTGCATGTGTAGTTTTGAATATCCATCGTATAACTGCCAACTCACACCATTTTTAACTTCCTCAAAATTTGTGTTAACATTATCATTTGCTTTAACAAGACTATGAACATTTCTGAAAGCAAGGAAAGGTTTAAGTCTGAATGTTACTTTTTGTGATGCCTTTTCAAGTGTATACTTAATAAACATCCTATCATCATTTTCTGAGAAAATATATTCCTTAACGAAAACAATACCGCCCATTCTGTAGATCAGTTTAGGATTTGGATCAGAAACAAATTCTCGCAAGTACTTGTGACCTTTGGGATTGTAAACTCCACCCGGATACATCCTCATACCACAATTGAATTCAAAGTTATTGGCAATTATAGTTTCGTCAACTTCAGAAAGTAATACATGATTATTATCATCTATATTAGGCTGTGGTGCAACCAATAACCCATGATATTTTCTTGTATTTGTTGTAATAATGGTGGTACTGGCATAACTACCCGCTCTATTAGTGCGAAGTAGTTCTTGGTAAAGTGAATATTTAAGATTTACAAGTTGGGTTTTATTAAAATCTATATAACTCATATAATTAACTTAATAATGGGTTGTTATAATTCGTATTCAAAGTTTTTTCAGTCCAGCTATAAAAAGCCTAAAGTTAATAGTTTTTTGAATATTAACTGGAATAAAAAACCAATAGTTCTTGATCTAATGGAAATAATGAACTTAAAAGTGCTATTATTTAAATGCTAATTATTTAAAGGTGCAAAAATATCTCATTTTTAAGACATATTTAGAATAATTCTAAACTTAATGTTAAATTAATAATTCTGGTTAGATAGTTGTTTAATACATCAAAAATCATATCTAATTATAACGTTTGCGAAGTAATTAATCTAAATGATGCAAAGATATATGTTGCTTAAAATAGGGCATTATACAGCTTTTTAAATTCCTCCTTTTTCTGTGGACCTTACAAATTTGATATACCTACAAAATAATTAAGTTTGTAACCTCAAAATTTAATTTATTGATATGAAGTACCAATCTACCTTTGCTATTGCCATAATAATGCTACTTGTTGTAGTGGCCAATGCTCAAACAAAAATTCCTCTGGATCATTCTGTCTATGATGACTGGAAGTCAGTTACTGAAAATTTTATTTCCAATGATGGTGGATCCGTTTCATATGTTATTAAACCACAAGAAGGCGATGGTAAACTATACCTATACAATGTTGAAAAAAAGAGTGATGTAAGTTTTGATCGTGGTGCAAAACCTAAGTTTTCAGCTAATTCAAATTTCATTGTTTTTAATATTCTACCTCAGTTTGATACCATTAGGAAAGCCAAACTGAAAAAGGTTAAGAAGGATAAGCTTCCTAAGGATTCATTGGGTATTTATTTGTTTGAAACAGGTAATGTATTGAAGTACCCTAACTTATTAAGTGTTCAGTTACCTGAAAAGGAATCAGATTGGATAGCTTTTACAATGAAGATGTTACCTGTAAAAAAAGACACCACTATTTCCGATACTACAGCTTCAAAGGAAAAACCCAAAAAGAAAAAGAAAGGTAGGAAAGAAAAGGGAGATTTATTGGTTATTACAAACCCTTTAGCTGGTGATTCAGTATCGTTTAAAAATGTCACAAAATATTCTATTTCTAAAAATGGCGAGCTTTGCTCATTTGTACAAATAGTTAAAGACAGTATTGATTCAGTGCGCATATCACAGTATAGTACCAGTAAAAAAGTTCTGACTACAGTTTTTTCAGGACCAGGATATTCTGAAAATATTGTTACGGATGAATTTGGTAAACAGATGGTATTTACCCTTTCCTATGATACGGTGAAGGAAAAGGCATTTGGATTATACTATGTTAATTCTGCTAAAGAAAAAATTATTGAAATAGTTGATACAACATTTAAGAACCTTACTGAAGGTTGGTCGGTTAGTAAACATGGTAAAATCTATTTCAATGAATCAGGAACTGAGCTATACTTCGGAACTGCTCCTAAACCAGAAGTTCCTGTAAAGGATACTTTAACTGATGATGAAAAGGTGAGTGTTGATATTTGGAATTGGAAAGATATCAAGCTTCAACCACAACAGCTTAAGGAACTCAAAAAGGAAAAAGAAAGAAGTTATGTAGCAGTATATTTTCCTAAGGATGATAGAATTGTACAATTGGCAAACAAGGATATAAAAACTGTTAGTATCAATAAGAAAAACACTGGAAACTATTCCCTTGGTTATAATCAGGAGCCATATACCCGCATGACTTCCTGGGAAGCTAGTCGTTATAAAGATGTATATATGATCGATCGTATTACTGGTACGAAAGAAATAGTTCTTGAAAAAGTAGCTTCTTCTACCATCCTATCACCTGATCAGAATTATATTCTGTGGTATAATATTTCAGATAGTTCATGGAATTCATATAATGTTAAAAACAAACAATCTGTTAACCTCACAAGCGGTATGGAGGTGAATTTCTATAATGAGATTAACGATATTCCTAATGAAGCTTATCCATATGGTTTATGTGGTTGGACAAAAAAAGGGGAACCTGTAATATATGATGCTTTTGATTTATGGAAGTTTGATCCAACTGGTAAAAAATCACCAATAAACCTTACTGATGGAATTGGAAGAAAAAACATGACTGTCTTTAGGTATGTAAAACTTGATAAGCAAATCCAGGTGCTTCCAAATAACCTACTGCTAAGTGCCTTCAATAAACAAACAAAGGATGATGGATATTATAGTTTGAATGTCAAGAATAATAACTCACTTGGTTTACTTGTAATGGAAAGCTTTGATTACACCAGACCACTAAAGGCAAGAGATTCGGATATGATTATCTGGAAAAAACAATCGTTTAAGGTATTCCCTGATTTATATGTGAGTGATATTGATTTCAATAATCCTACTAAAATAACAGATGCAAATCCTCAGCAAAACGAATACAATTGGGGGAATGTAGAGCTTGTGGATTGGGTTAGCTTTAATGGTGATAGTTTACAAGGTATGCTATATACTCCTGAGAATCTGGATCCCAATAAGAAGTATCCAATGTTAGTTTATTTTTACGAAAGGTATAGTGATAGATTTCATTCATACCATGTTCCAAAACCAATCCGGTCAGTAATTAATTTCAGCTATTATGTTAGTAATGAATATATAATATTTGTACCTGATATTGTTTATCGTGAAGGTTATCCAGGCCCAAGTGCTTACGACTGCATAGTTAGTGGAACACAGGCGATGTACAATAAATTTGATTTTATCGATAGAGAGCGAATGGGAATTCAAGGCCAAAGTTGGGGAGGATATCAGGTGGCATATCTTGTTACACAAACGAATATGTACAGAGCAGCAATGGCAGGTGCTCCTGTGAGTAATATGACTAGTGCATATGGTGGAATCAGATGGGGGAGTGGCATGAGTAGAGCTTTCCAGTACGAGCAAACTCAAAGTAGGATAGGAGGTGATTTATGGGAAAGACTACCTCTTTATATGTTAAACTCACCAATTTTTTCAGTTGATAGAATAGAAACACCATTATTGATAATGCATAACGACAAGGATGGTGCAGTACCATGGTACCAAGGAATTGAGATGTTTAATGCAATGCGACGATTAGATAAGCCAGTTTGGATGCTAGTATATAATGGAGCTCCACATAATCTAAAAAGAAGGGCTGATTGTAAGGACTTAACGGTTAGAATGCAGCAGTTTTTTGATTTCTACTTAAAGGATGCTCCTGAGCCAGTATGGATGAAATATGGAGTGCCCGCAGTTGATAAAGGTAAAGTCACGGGTTTCGAGGTTGATTAATAATTGTAATATTGCGACTGATTTATAAGTAACATATGAAAGATAAAAAGTTCGATAGTTCCTATATAAAAATGGCTCATGTTTGGGCTGAGAACTCATATTGTGAAAGACGTAAAGTGGGGGCGCTTATTGTCCGCGACAGAATGATAATCTCCGATGGATACAATGGCACTCCTTCAGGGTTTGAGAATATTTGTGAAGATGAGGAAGGTAGTACTAAGGCATATGTGCTTCATGCTGAAGCTAATGCCATTACAAAAGTTGCAAAATCCCATAATAGTAGTCAGGATGCAACTTTGTACATAACTGATTCTCCGTGTATTGAATGCGCAAAACTCATTATTCAAGCTGGAATTAAACGTGTAGTTTATTCCAGAGCATATAGGATAACAGATGGTTTGGACTTGCTAAAGAGGGCAGGTGTTGAATTGGACCAACTTAGCAATTAATAACTCAGGTTTATAAAATATAATACCTTAGAAGTTGAACTGAGCCAAGAATTGGAGCCTATTAGCATCACCATTGTCATTGTTCTGCACATATAAAGCACCATATATATATTCTACTCCAAAAACGAATCTCGGGAAAGGGTTATAAAAAAGATTTGCGAGAGCATAACTACTGTATTTGAAATCCTCCTTTTTTAATAATTGACTATTTTCAAGCTCTATATAACTGAAAATAAAGTTAGAACTAAATTTTTTATTCCAATATTGAGTATAAGCAACAAAGCCTCCAATACTTGATAACATATGTAATTTATTGGTGGTTAGGTTAGGAACTCCGTTGTATCCGCTTCCTGACAGGTCTGATATAAAATCCGATACACCGTTTCCTGCAACAAAGTAAACGCTAAAATGATTTTGTTTCCAGGTATTTATAATGGCTGAAATGGCACCTCCATAACCAGTTGAAAAATGTTTTACGGAATCAGAATTATAATATTTAGTTCTGTCGATCATACCGGTTAAAGTTATGGCTCCCCAATCACCTTTTTTATTTATGTTACCAACCAAACATGGCATAGCTAAAAATGGTTCGCCTGAATTGGGAAAAGTTTGAATGTCAGTCCCTCGCATCTCGATGGCCAACGAAAAACTATACCCATGTCCAATACCTTTAGTGTACTTAATCATCGGGTTTCTAAGTACAGGTGAGCTATTGGGGCCTTCGAAATCAATTGTTGTGGGCACAACATCAGGGCTGCCAAATGAAGTGTTGGTTTGACCAAGTAAGAAATTTCCATATTCTATGTAGGCTTCCCTTAGTCTGAAGTAGCTTGTTATGCTTGTATTACCACTATAAAAATCACCAGAAATGAATCCTTTAATATTACCCCATGGTGATTGGTAAACAGTACTAAAGTTTAATCTTGATTGACGAGCAGTTAAATGAAATCTATGCGAGTCTTCGTAAGGAGATGGGTTTATTGGAATCTGTGATGTTGTAAAATCATCATAATTGTCAAGGCCATTAAAATCAAATATTGCATTTAGATTTACAAAACCGCTTAGTTCATATGTGAGCTTTTTTACCTCTGTGGTATCGGTTTGAGTAAAGCTTGTTAATACAATTAAAACCAATGCTGCAACTAAGGTTATTTTTTTCATATTCAGGTTTGTAAAAAAAAGACTCAGCTTATGTGAAAATGAATCCAAATCTGTTAAATCAAAGATAGTTATTTTATAATACTTACATGAATCTATAAAGGGATTGCTTTAGATTGAGAAGAAAAAGTTATACATTTGAAGAAGTATTAACAAGACTTATCAGTTGTTTACGATTTGGATAATCACATTTAGTTTATTGACCTATAACTTAAATAAACAAGAATAATATTATGGGAAAAGGTAAAAAGTTAGGTTTGGCAGGAGCTGTATTTCTAATTGTCTCAAGTTTAGCTGGTAGTGGTGTTATTGCATTACCGCAGCAGCTAGCACAAACAGGTTCAATTACATTAATTTCATTTATTCTTGTAACATTTGGAGCATTGTTTCTAACCTTGATATACGTTAAGGCTGGAAATATGTTTGAAGATCCCAGTCCTGTTGCGCTTGCTACATATGTTAATCCAATACTAGGAGCTAAGAGTGGTTTTTTCTATGTATATGGAAACCTGATATCTAATGTGTCGATACTTATTGCCGGTCTAGGATACCTTGAGATGTTTATACCTCAACTTGAAAATTCGTTTATACTTGGAGTAACAGTAATTATTCTCATTTGGCTTTTTATTTTTATGTCGTTGAGAGGTGTTGGAATTATCACAAAGATTGTTTCCATAACTGTTACATTATTATTAATATCTGTAATAATAACTGGTACGGCAGGATGGTTTGATTTTGATATCGCAATCTTTAAATCAAATTGGAATGTGTCAGGACTTGGTGAAGGTAAGGCAATAATGTCAGGGTTTGCAGTATTAATATTTGCTTTTGTGGGAGTTGAAAGTGTAGCTACAAACAATGCCTTGATCGAAAACCCTAAGAAGATAGTGCCATTGGCCACGATAATAGGTTTTATCATTGTAGCAGTTATTTACATTGCTTCAACAACTGTTATGGAAGGAATGTTCAAGGCCGAAGAAATTCAAAAGGCACCCGCATCCTTCGCGATGTCGATGCAAAAGATTTTCCATTCAGAAATATTGTCAGATGCAGTATCCATACTGATGGCAATTGCTTGTATAGCAAGCTTCCTTGTTTGGAATTTATCATCCGCAAGTGCGGCCAAAACAAGTGCTGATAATGGATTTTTACCCAAAGCCTACTCTTTTACTAATAAACATGGAATAAACAGCAAAGGATTAATTATCAATGGAGTGATAATGACTGTGCTAGAAATTATCCTAATGCTATTGGGTAGTAATGTTGCTGTTGCTTTCAATATTACGGTAACACTATCAGTACTACTACTATTGTTCCCATATTTTTGGTCAGGTATTGCTTTGCTAAAGAAGAATATTGAGTTGAAGAATAAGGGTGTGAGTACCTGGATAATTGTGGGGATATCATCAATATTTATTATTTCCGCATTTATTTCAGCAACATTAAGTGAATTGTGGTTAGTAATTGTATTGGTGATGGTAGTGTTAGCCGTGTATGCAGTTAAACTATCCCAAAACAAATCAACATCAAAATAAAAAGTTAATAATTAATAATAAGATACATGAAGACAAAGAAACACGAATGGCCTGTACTGATTGTTTCAGGACAATTTCATGACACAACCGATGAAGGCTTTAGGTTAAATGAATTGGTTAATGAGCTAGAAGAAGAACAGAATTGCAGCGTAATACCTTCATTTACCTATGAAGATTCCTTGGAAATATTTATTTCAAGATCCGATTTAGGTGCCGTGATAATCGATTGGGATTTACCCTTGGAAGGTATAGAAGAGTTTATGACAGCACAGGAGCTAATCGAAACAATACGATATAGAAATAAAACCATTCCAATATTGCTTCTCACCGACCGACTGGGTATGGAAGAAATACCTGTTGATGTTCTTAAATTAATCGATGGCTATTTATGGAAAACAGCCGATACCATTGAGTTTTTAGCAGGTAGAATTGAGATGCACCTTCTCAGATATATGGATAGTATTTATCCTGAATTTTTTAAGACTCTAGTTAAGTATTCTGAAGAATATAAATATGCATGGCATACTCCCGGACATATGGGTGGAGAAGGTTTTCTGAGAAGTCCGGCTGGTGTTGCTTTACATAAATTCTACGGAGAAAATACTCTACGATCTGATTTGTCAATCTCAGTACCGGAGTTAGGATCGCTTCTTAATCATGAAGGTGTAGTTGGTGATGCTGAGAAGAACTCTGCTCGTGTATTTGGTGCCGATCAAACATATTATATACTAAATGGCACATCAAATGTAAATCAAATCATTTGGCGGAGTCAGGTTCTTAGAGATGATATTGCATTTGTGGATAGGAATTGTCATAAATCGTTGAATTACTCAATGGTTATAACCGATGCATATCCAATTTATATGATACCTCGAAGGAATAAAAGAGGAATTATCGGCCCCGTGCGGTTATCCGAATTTACTCCAGAGACAATTAATCGAAAGATTAAGGAGAATAAGTTGATACCAGAAAAGTTAAAGGGTAATACACCAAAAATGTCAACGCTTACAAATTCAACTTACGATGGTGTTTGTTATAGTGTTGTAAATATTAAAAAACAGTTGGAAAAGAGTGTTGAAAACCTTCATTTCGATGAGGCCTGGTATGCTTATGCAAGATTTCATCCTATTTACAAAGGTCATTTTGGAATGGCTGATGATGATCGGAAGGAAAACCATCCACCGATTTTTTGCTCACACTCAACACATAAACTTCTAACGGCATTTTCACAAGCGTCAATGTTACACATTAGAAATGGTGGCAGTGTTAGCATCGATCCGGATGAGTTTAATGAATCATATATGATGCATGGATCAACATCTCCACAATATAGTATGATGGCATCTTTGGACGTTGCAACTAAAATGATGGATGATAATGGTGAGGTGATTATTAATGATACCATTATCGAAGCAATCCAGTTAAGAAAGAAAATGGTGATGATCAAAAATGAGTTGCTAGAGAAAGATCAAAATGATTGGTTTTTTGGAATGTGGCAACCTGAAGATGTTGTGATTGATGGTAAACGCATGAAGTTTGAAGAGGCTGATGATGATGTGCTTGCTCAGACTCAAAGTGTTTGGACAATGTCGAAAGAAGATACATGGCATGGATTTGAAGATATGGAGGATAACTATGCAATGGTTGATCCCATTAAACTAACTTTTACAACTCCCGGAATTGATAATGAAGGTGTAATGTCAGATGAGGGCATACCAGCAACTATACTTACAAACTATCTAATTATAAGAGGTATAGTTTGTGAGAAAACGGATTATTATTCCTTTCTAATGCTCAATTCACTTGGCACAACAAAAGGTAAACAAGGTACTTTATTGGCTGAGTTATTTAGTTTTAAAGAAATGTATGATACAAATGTTCCTCTAATCACGATCTTTCCTGAGCTGGTAAGATCTCATCCTGAAAAATATGGTAATATTGGATTAAAAGATCATTGCAACTCGATTCACACTTACTATAAGGATAATGGTTTACTTGATTTAATGCAGAATGGTTTTCAGGTTATTCCGGATCAGGTTATGAAACCAGCAGATGCTTATCATGCGGTTGTTGGTAAGAAAGTTGAGTATGTTGATCTTGATAAGATGATGGGTAGAATTCCTGCAGTAATGATAGTTCCTTATCCCCCAGGAATCCCTATTATTATGGGTGGAGAACACTTAAATGAAAAAGCTAAACCAATTTTCGATTACTTGAAGAAGCGACAGGATTTTGAAAATGAATTCCCGGGTTATGAAAGCGATATCCATGGCGTTGAGCGTGATGAAAGAAATGGGAAGAAGTATTTTAAGACATTTTGTATTAAGA
>CALCGQ010000366.1 GCA_937901015.1 uncultured Bacteroidota bacterium
ACCTCTACCATACCAACTTACCCTATTAAAAGTATCAGAAACAAAAAGACTCATTCCCAATCGAGGTATATTCGACAGTGAATCACTTATCGGTTTGAAGTTATAATCAATGATCATTTCTCCTTTACTTGTTAACGAATAATCAACTAACAACACAGCAATACTATCCTGTAATTCATATTTCACTTTATATGTAACTCCGTGATCTACAATATGCGGAAATTCAATTAATTCAGCCGTTAGTGAGTCTGAATTATCTTTCCATACCTTAGCCCAATTATGCATACCATTTCCAAGATCATTATCAGTAGGAGAACGCCAGAAATTGGGCTTAATTGGTTCATTTGTAATTAACTGGCCATCATGTATCCAATTAACAATTTCTCCGGTATTACTATTAATCACAAGTTTACTTAATTCATTATTAATGACAAATGCATTATCTACTTCCGTTATTTCTAAATCGCAATCTCCTGGCAACGAATAACACTTGCTATAATAGTTTGTTATATTGAATTGTTCAAATGCGATCTCATGATCTATTTTCAGTAGCTCGTTACCTTCAGCAACTAAAATTTGGATAAGCAAAACATTTTCATTTTCTTGAGATATGTATTCATAATTCAAAGTAAACTCATGCTTTTCTCCCGGAGCTATTGAAAAACCTTCAAACTCCATTTTATCAACCTCAATACCATCTTCAATTATTGAACAAACCAACCTAACATTATCAAGTTCCTTGAAAAAGTTCTTGTTTGCCACACTCACAACCATACTTTTCTTATCAAACTCAAATCCAACAGGCTGATATACTTTCTTTACTTCATTCAAATGAGGATGAGGATTTCGATGGGGATCAACAAGTCCGTTATTAAGAAAATTACCATCAGTTGGTAATTCAGGGTGAAAATCATGTCCGTAGGCAAAGTATGGTTTACCAGTTGAGTCAATATATTCAAGAGACTGATCAACCCAATCCCAAATAAATCCACCTTGAAGTTTTTTGTTTGATTCGATTGCATCCCAGTAATCCTGAAGGTTTCCAACAGAATTCCCCATGGCATGACAGTATTCAATCATTATACAAGGTTTTTCATTATTTGAATGAGCATAATTCATTAACCTTTCAATGGAGGGATACATCGGGCAATATATGTCAGTGTAGTCACTGAGAATCGCTGGCTCATACTGCACTGGGCGTGAATAATCCATTTCCTTTAGCCAATTGTATGTGGACCGAAAAACATGCCCGTGTCCTGCTTCATTTCCAAGCGACCAGATAATTATTGAAGGATGATTTCTATCACGATAATACATTCTTTTCGTTCTGTCGAGATGTGCTGGAAGCCAACTCATCTCATTGCCAATTTGAGTGTCTTCATCAATTGCCAGTGGATGACTTTCAATATTTGCTTCATCGATTACATATAGCCCATACCTATCACATAGGTCATACCAATACGGATCATTCGGATAATGGCTTGAACGAACTGCATTGATATTATTCTGTTTCATTAATACTATGTCTTGCTCCATGGATTCTTTTGAAACCACATGCCCGGTATTGGGATTCGTTTCATGCCTATTGACACCCTTAATATATATTGCTTTTCCATTTACCAATAGCTGACCATCAGTTATTTGTACATTTCTAAATCCAATATTCTTTTGAACATACTGATTATTTGATGAGTTCTTTGGATCTATTAGTTGTATTCTTAAACCATATAAATTTGGAACCTCTGCAGACCAATGCCTTACTGAATCAATGATGGAATTCACATTGAGTGTTATTGTATCTCCAGAAGTTATTTTTACTCTTTGAGAGAAACTATAAACAACATCACTTTCATCTAATATTTCAAGTTTAAATACTCGCTTAGAAACGCGCTTATTTGAGTTAACCAACATAATGTCTGAAGTGAATACTCCATTTCGGAAATCTTTATCCAAATCTGCAACAACACTAAAATCCTGTATATGTACATTTGGTCTTGAATACAGAATTACCTCTCGTTCTATTCCACTCATCCTTAACATATCCTGACTTTCTACGTAAGTGGCATCACTCCACCGATACATTTGAATAGCTATTTTATTATTCCCTGCATTTACAAATTCACTAATATCAAATTCAGCTGGTGTTTTGGAACCTTGCGAATACCCTACATATCTGCCATTTATGTATAAATACATAGCAGACTTAGCTCCTGCGAAATGCAGAATAATATTAGAATTCATCCAATCATTAGGAATAAGAAAGTCATGACGATAGGTTCCAATAGGGTTGTAATCAGTTGGCACTTCAGGCCATGAGGATGTTATGGGATAACGTTCATCTAGGTAAATTGGATAACCATAGCCTTCAACTTCCCAATTTGCTGGAACTGGAATTGTTGACCAAGAACTATCGTCAAGATCAGTTTCATAGAAGTTAACTAGTCGCTCTTGGGGAGAACTAACCCATTGAAATTTCCAATCTCCAACTAATGAAATAAAGCGCCTTGAATTATCCCGTATGCCTGCCTCAGCAAAATCAGATTTTTCATATGGAGAAAAATCGCAATGCGGATCAAGCTTATTTACTCCAAAGACCAAGTGGTTATTATGAAGATTATTAACTTGTTCCTGAGAAATTAAAATTATTGCTATAAGAAATGAAATTAAGGTAATTATAGTTTTCTTCATACTAGTAAATCATATAATCTTCACTAAATACACTATCAAGTGTGGTAATAAGTTCCGTTGCATTTTCCTGTGAAAAAACCATCGGAGGTTTTATTTTTATTACATTATTATCTTTTCCATCTACACTCATAAGTATTCCATTTTCCTTCATTCTATTTGCCAAATAAGACGTTTTTTTCGTCAATGGAACCATATTATCATCGACCAACTCAAACCCAAGAAATAGCCCTTGACCTCTCACGTCACCAATAATTGGATGCTTTGTGGCAAGTGTATTCAACTCCTTTTTTAGAAACTCCCCTACTATCAAGGCATTTTCAATAAGTCCTTCATCGGCTACTATTTTCAATACTTCAGCTCCAATTGCACATGATACTGGATTACCACCGAAGGTATTAAAGTACTCCATACCATTTGCGAAAGCATCTGCGATTTCTCTTGTACAAACAACCGCGGCTAATGGATGACCATTACCAATTGGTTTTCCAATTGTAACAATATCAGGAACCACGTCATGAAGCTGAAATCCCCACCAATGATGACCAACTCTACCGCAGCCAACCTGAACCTCATCAGCAATACATACTCCTCCAGCTTCTTTTACAAGCTCATATGCTTTAGAAAGGTATCCTTCAGGTAATTCTATTTGTCCACCACAGCTTACTATACTTTCACAAATAAATGCAGCAAGTCCACGATCCTTTTCTTTGATATTGCTAATACTATTTTGAATATGATTTGCATATTTATCTGCAGCATCACTACCTGTATACATTCCTCGAAAAGTATCCGGTAAAGGTACTATATGTGTATGCTCAGGGGCACCGCTACCACCCTTACCATCAAACTTATATGAACTCACATCTATGCAACCTTGAGTATTTCCATGATATCCAATTTCAAGAGCAATTATATCTTTATTACCAGTTTTGGCTTTTGCCATTCTTAATGCCAATTCATTGGCCTCACTCCCTGAATTAACAAAATGTACAACAGAGAGTGAACCAGGCATTGTTTTTAATAATTCCTTGGCAAACTCATTAATATTCTCATGCAGATATCTCGTATTTGTATTTAGAAGTGATATATGATCCTTAGCAACAGCTAGTATTCTTGGGTGTTCGTGTCCTACATGTGCCACATTATTAACAGTGTCGAGATACTTTTGCCCCATATTATCAAGTAAATAGGAATGTGATCCTCGAACCACATTAATTGGTTCATCATATGACAAACTCATACTACTGCCTAGGTGTTTTTTACGATAATCCAACAGACTATCACCACTTGTTTTCAATCTTGTTTCAAGTGACTCTATTTTAAATAACAAATTTGGATCAGGGCAGATACACTTCCAGACATCCATCTGATCAGGATAGGTAACACCCGGAAAATCATGTTCGTTTCCAAGCATATCTAACATTATTTGAAAATGCAAATGACTTGCCCAGTTTCCATTTTCTTCAGGAATTCCAAGTTCACTTATTTTTTCACCTTTCTTAATTTTATCTCCTTTTTTCCAGATGGCAACACTACTCGAACTTTGATGCCCGTATAGGGTGAAGAATGTTAGTCCTTCGAAATCATGCTTGAGTATTAATAAACCACCATAATCCTTATTACCTATAGCATTCAGTGCAATTTCAACGGTGGCATCAAACAAAGAATGAACAGGTGTTAAAGCAGGTAACCATAAGTCTATTCCAAGATGAACTGTTCTATGGACGTTTCCATTATTACTTTGGGATTTAAATGCATCAGTGGTATAAATTGGTCGTGGTTCCAAATAGCCACCAGCAACTATACAATCTGGATTATTTAATGCCAAACGGTTTAGTTTAAATTCCATCAGGTCATTATCATTATATTCGGTCTCATGCCCTAACCATGAACTTCCAACACTCATATCAACAACTTTTACATTTGACTGCTTAGTCGTTGGAAAAAGATCAATGAGATTAACTGATTGTTTTTTCGACCATTGGGAAAATGAATCGTAATCGGGATGAGAATCAAATCCACACGCATGTCTAAAACAGTATGTTGCAAAGTTTTCATTTACCGACTTCCACTTTTCAAGAACATCCCAGGCTGCGGCCTCACTTATAAGCAAGTATCTGTTATCTGGCTCCTTTTGCTTATTTATGGCTGATTTAGTAACACTTATCACTAGTCTCATGGACACAAGTGAATACAGTACATTCAACTCATCTTCAGTGATGGAGAATTTGTTATTATAGCCCTTAATAATCGACATAGCGGCACCAATAACATCAGGCTTACCCATAACAGCATAAGCTATTGTAATGGCAAGGTCATTAATTGTCTGAGTGTAGATTGCATCCCCAAAATCAATAATCGCAATTACTTTAGGTGAGATAAGTTCACTTCTTACAACTATATTATTATCATTTACATCGTTATGGACTATACTTTTTCTAAGTTTTTTATAATTAGTTTGATGGCTATCAAACTTATCATGAAAATAACTTATCACCTTCCTTTGGTCAGTATTAAATAAATCTAAATAATCCAATGTCCATCTAGCTTCTGCAATATCCCAATCAAATTGACGATGTGCTAAGGGATGATCAAAATCCAGAAGTGAGCTTGTTAATTGACCAGCCTTTTCTCCAAGGCTTTCTAGCAGATTATCTGATATTGGGTTTACCGATGACCACACTCTTCCGGATATCCATGACAATAATCTAACTACTCTTTCCCGACCTTCATAATCTTTGATTAAGGTAAATGAATCACCTGAAATTACAGGTATTGTTTCCGGAGCACGAAAGCTATTTTCTGATAAGTGGTGAAGGATATTATTCTGATAATTAATATACTCCAAGTCAAAATCAGGCCTACTAACTTTGAGTATATACAATGTCTCTTTCGTGGTTACTTTGAAATTAAAATCAATCTCTCCAGGTAATCTAACCACATTGCCTGTGATTCCATACTCTTTCTGTAGTATTCCAATTGCCTCCTTTTCTGAGATAATAATTGAATTATATTCCATTGCTTATTTTTTTTTCAGAAGTAATAAATAATGAGCCGCTGACCAACTGAAATTCTTTGATTCTAAACCTTCTCCATTAATTGGATTATAGTTTTCACGAATTGAAACACCTTTTTCCATAACTCCTTCTGCATTTAGAATTAGTTTCTTGGAAAGCAGATCAGCTTCTTCAATATATCCATAATTACGCATTCCCATCACTCCAAAATATGCCTGATCCAACCATGTGGGTCCTCTCCAATATCCTCCATCAGGTTTAAATTTTGGATGATCTGCACTTAAGGTTTGTAATGGGACATATGTATTAAACTTACTGGCATTCATCATGTTGACTATCACTCTCTCAGCTTGCACATCAGTTGCAACATTCGCCCAAAGTGGGATCCATCCTTCACAACCCATGACATTTACAAACTCACTACCATCAATCGATGTATCATAATACCAACCTGAATCATTGTCAAAAAACTGATTTTGAATCTTACTTTTTAAGGATCTTGATTCAATATTGAACTGATCAGCTTCATTATAAAATCCAATAACTGAAGCAATATTAGAAAGGAATAATTTTTCTGCATACAAATATGAATTCAGATCAACACTTTCCTGATTTAGTGAATAGGCGTTATCTGAATTTCTAAGGAGTTTACTATTATCAAACCTCACTGCATTATCCATACCACTCTCCCACTTAGCAGCAACTAAAGTGCCATCTGTGCAACCATATTCACATATACTATCATTATCATGATCCCGGTTATCATACCACCACTTATGTTGAGTCACAACTTTTCGATACAATTCTCTCAAGAAATTTGTATCCTGATTTTGTTCAAATACCTTCCAAATTGCCCAAGCCGACAATGGTGGTTTAGTATTCCTGAAATTATGATTTTCAATTAATGTATCTCGATAAATGCAGTCGGCGATAAACCCCTGATTATCCATAAAATCATACATTACTCTTATCTGATTCTCTGCAAGATTGGCATCATATTTAGCCAGAGCTACTGCATGTTTCCAACTATCCCAAGCCCACATACCATGAAACCACTTGTAATGATAACTAGGGAATAATCCATCATATTTCAGCTCACCAGCAGGTCCTCTCCAATTATTTTGAAGAGTGAGCAAACATTTAATTATTAGGTCACCATAAGATGAATCTTTATAAATATTGGACTTCTTTTTAATTAAATCAGATATTTGAGTTGACTTTTCAAGTTCTCTTGATTTAAATATACTATCCGCATTATTAAGTTGAATTTTGATGCTATTAATTTCTTTGGAACTATCATATTCAGGAAAAATAAATGAATGTGATATTAGAAACTTAAAAGACTGTCCTGGATTCAAATAAACTTTTTCTAACTCTATCTCATAATTAGAACTATCAACCTTTAAGTTACTGGGTTCAAATTCTGGGATTATTATATATCCAACTGCATCGCTCTTATTTGAAATAAGTTCTAGTCCATTATCACCTCTAACAAGCTTCAAACCACCTGGGAAAATATCTCCATGCCACTTTGGTGAAATAGACAAATCAAATTCCGATACATTGGTAATTTCACTTTCAATAAGTGCTGAATTTTGTGATGTAAATACTACTTTCTGAACGACAGATATTCTATCATTACGAAAATGATGTTCAAGATGGCTAGGAAATGCCATACTTATGTAACTACCCTCATACCAAATGAACTCTTTATTATATTTATTATCCACAAGCAATAATTGGCTAAGGGAATTACTACTCCACCTGCCATTATCTTGTGTCATTAAAAACGGACCTGAAAATCCTGCAAATTTCTCAACTTTCATTGGAAACCCATATCCAAACCATGCACCTTGGTCAGAAAACACCAATGCATCACGATCAAAAGGACTTTTTGGATCTGCACTATAATTTAGAATATTTGCAGATATGTGGTCTTTTACTGATAGTTTACTGGAAGGTTCTTGAAAACATCCTGATATTTGAAACATCAAAAAAACCGTAAAAGCACTAAAGACTGATAATACACTGTGTGATTTCTTAATTCCCATTATTATATTACATTTTTAGATTTCTCATGAAATATCCTAAATATATACCTGCAAATATACACAGAGAAGTGAACTACATTTCATTTTTGCGTATTTTGCATTCATCAAAAATCAAATAATTATGAATAAGTTTATTGGTATATTATTCGGCGGTATTTTCATTCTCACAAGTTTATATCTCACATCTCAAACTATTGACAATCTGAATAAAACAGATAGCCAAATGAAGTGGTTTAAAGATGCTAAGCTTGGTATTTTCATTCATTGGGGCATTTATTCTGTGGTTGGAATTGACGAATCATGGTCATTTTACAATGGTTATATTCCTTACAAGGATTATATGAAACAACTTGATGGTTTTAATGCTGATAATTATAAACCAAAACAGTGGGCAAAGCTTATTGAGGAAAGCGGCGCCAAATATGCAGTGCTAACTACTAAGCATCATGATGGAGTTGCTTTATGGGATTCCAAATTCGGCGAATTGAATGTTGTTAATCGCACACCTGCCAAAAGAGATCTTGTAACTCCTTTTTGCAAGGCATTAAGAGATCAGGAAATTAAAGTTGGTCTTTACTATTCTCTGCTTGATTGGTCACATCCCGATTATCCAAATTTCACAAAAACCGAAAAACGATATGAGGTTGACTCAATAAGATGGTCAAAGTTCAACGATTTCAACTTTGGGCAAATTGAAGAAATATCAAATAATTTCAATCCGGATTTAGTTTGGTTTGATGGCGATTGGGAACAAAGTGCTGAGCAATGGAAGGCCAAAGAAATCAGAGACTTATTAAAATCTAGAAACGACGATATTATTATTAATTCCAGATTACAGGGATATGGTGATTATGCAACTCCGGAACAAGGTCTTCCCATAAAAAAGCCAAATGACAAATATTGGGAATTATGCATGACTATGAATGACTCCTGGGGATATCAAGGTAATGACACTAATTATAAATCTACTAACCAAATAATCAACATTTTTGCTCAATGTTTGTGGATGGGTGGAAATTTATTACTGGATATTGCCCCAAAACCTGATGGTACAATCCCTGATGAGCAAATTAAAATACTTAAGGAACTTGGTAGATGGACCAATAAGCATGAGAGCGCTATTTATGGCACAGAAGCAGGACTTAATCCCGGGCTTTTCTATGGACCATCGACACTAAGTGCAGATAGCACAATAATTTATCTGTATTTGCCATATGATCCTCAAGGTCAGGTTATGCTCAAAGGTGTTAATAACGAAATCAACCGAATTTGGGTGGTAGGAAACGGTACAAAACTTGAACATGCCACATACTTAAAACCCTATTGGAGTAATAAACCGGGATTAATTACCATTGACATTCCTAAAGAAGTGCTTGATGAGAATATGACTGTTATTGCCGTACTTCTTAATGGTAAATTAGAACTAGGTGAATAAAAATCACAATAGTTCAGTTAATATTTTGTAGTAGAATCTCATTCTTACAACAATCATATCTTATATGAAATATTTAATCGTATTAACAACCCTCATCGCTTTACTTTCTGGATGTTCTGACAGTGGCAAACAACAGATATTGGTAGAAAATAACAAGTCGGATTATTCCATATTAGTTTCAAATGAAGCTGATAGTTTAACACAACTGGCTGCAACTGAAATACAGAGCTATATTCAAAAAATTGTAAACGTTAAACTTGAAATTTCAAATGATGTAAACCAAAATGGGAAACTGATAGTTATTGGTAATGAGCTATTATCAAACATGATTCGGGTTTCAGAACTGGATTCACTTAAAGAAGATGGTTTTATAATAAGAACTGTGGGCGATAAGATTGTTATTACAGGGAAGGATGGGAAATCTAACTTATATGGTGCTTATACATTTATTGAGGAGTTCCTGGGCTGTCGATTGCTTACGGGAAATGATGAATATATTCCTATAACAAGCAATATTATCATACCTGAGATTGATATTACCAATGAACCGGCGTTTTCTTTTCGGAGAATCTTGTTTCCGGGCATGTTCAATGAAAAATACAGTAATTGGCATAAGATTGAGAACCTAGATGAATGGGGAAGTTTTGTTCATACCTTTCGAAAACTTATTCCACCAGATCAGTATTTTGATAAACATCCAGAATACTTTTCATTGGTTGGAAATCATCGTTTAAGCGATGCACAATTGTGTTTAAGTAATCCTGAAGTTATCGATCTCCTTAAAGAAAATTTAGGACGGGAAATTGAGAAAAATCCTAATAAAATATATTGGTCTGTTTCGCAAAACGACTGCTATAACTATTGTGAATGTGAGGATTGCAAGAATCTTTACGACAAATATGAGAATATATCAGGAGCATATATACATATGGCAAATGAACTTGCACTGAAATTTCCTGATCGGAATATTTCAACACTTGCATACCAGTTCACCCGGTCTGCGCCAAAAAACATCACTCCACTTGAAAATGTTAACATAATGTTTTGTTCCATCGAATGCAATCGTAGTATGCCATTGGCTGCTGATGAAAGGAGCAAAGGATTTGTGAAAGATATGGAAGAATGGAGCAATCTTACCAATAATATTTTTGTGTGGGATTATGTGGTTCAGTTTAAAAACTACCTTACTCCATTTCCCAACTTCCATGTGCTACAACCTAATATTCAATTCTTTAAAGAAAACAATGTGGATATGATGTTCGAACAAGGAAGCTCCAGAAACTGGTCTGATTTAGCTGATTTAAAACAATATCTTATTGCCAAACTGCTATGGAACCCTGAGCTTAATACAGATTCAATAATCAACGACTTTCTTAGTAAATATTATGGTCCGGCAGAACCTTTTATCAAGTCCTACTTTGATCTTACACATAAAGCCCTAACTGCAAATAGTGAAAAAGAGTTTTTGAATATTTATGGTTTTCCGAACGATTATATTGATTCCTACCTAACACCAACTCTACTAATGCAATACAAAGATCTTATGGATAAGGCTGAGGAATCAGTGAAAAATGATTCTGTGTATTTGCTGAGAGTATTAAAAACTCGCTTACCTGTTGATTTTGCCTATCTGGATATTGCGCTAAACAACGATTTTGAGGACTTATCATATTTAAATAAAAATGGCGAGAATATTACTATTCGTTCAGATATGCTTGATTACCTCAATAGGTTTATTGAAATATCACAACTTACCAATACAACAAGAATTAATGAACGGAACTTCAAGACGGAGGAATACAAAGATTATGTGCTTCATAAACTTGATATGATGACCAGAGAAAATATTGCCATTAATAGCAGTATAATCTTAAAAACCACTCCTAGCGAAAAGTATCCTGTGGGGAAAGAAAAAGCTCTTACCGATAATTTGTTTGGCGATTTAGATTTCCATAATAACTGGCTGGGATTTGAAGGTGAAGATATGATAGCCGTTGTTGACCTTCATAAACCTTTAGAAGTAGGAAAGGTAAGTATGAACTTTCTAAAGGCAGTAAATTCATGGGTATTCTTACCTGAGGAGATTATTGTTGAAGTATCGAAAAACGGACAAGTCTTCCACAAGGTTGGAAGCGCATCAGGAGATATAAGTGATGAGAATTATCTTGTTAAATCTATTCCATTTTCAATTCAGTTCGATCCAATTGAAGCCCAATATATCCGAGTAACGGCAATTTCTCTGAAAAAATGTCCTGAGTGGCATCGTGGATATGGAAATCCCTCATGGATTTTTATTGATGAACT
>CALCGQ010000367.1 GCA_937901015.1 uncultured Bacteroidota bacterium
TGCTTCCAATGCAAGAAATTCCTACTACAATATTTCCGGCTATCCAACTACATTATTTGATGGTGGCTCAGCCTATGTTGGAGGAAGTAATACCACAAGCCTTTACCCTCAATACTTGCAACGTTACAACCAGAAAATTACTGTTCCAACTTCATTTTCAATGGAAGTTGAGGGAACATCATCAGGTTTTGTTGACTTTAATGTGAATGTAACCATAGAAATGGTTGATTCATATACAGGTTCAGACATTCGCCTGCATTGTGCAATTACTGAATCGGATATACAGGAAACATGGCAAGGACAATCACATCTGAATTTCGTACAACGAATGATGGTTCCTGATCATAATGGCATACCATTGGATTTCTCTTCGGGAAATATTATCGAACATAATTACTCCTTCGTAATAGACCCTAGCTGGTTACCTGAGAATTGTGAATTTGTGATCTTTTTACAGGAACATGGCACCAAAGAAGTGCTGAATGCCACCAAAAGGGATCTCATGGAATTTGAAAACATAAACGACTATGATGCTTCACTTGCAGAGGTTTCCAACATTCCTGAAAAATCATGCACCGGATCATTTACCCCTGTAATTAGTCTCCGTAACAATGGAAACGAAGATCTAACGTCCCTCTCCTTTTATTATCAGGTAAATGATGGTTCAATGAGCACATATGACTGGACGGGAAACATTGAATTCCTTGCCCAAGAAACTGTGGAGCTTCCTATTATTAATTTCGATGCATCGGAAGAAAACTATTTAAAGATCTATTCAGGAAATCCAAATGGAAACCCTGACCAATATCCACTAAATGATACAATTTTTGAGTATATCCCAGAAGCGGATATTACACCTTCACAGGTAAGTCTGTTTTTAAGATGTGATGACAATCCGGAAGAAACAACCTGGAAACTTATGGATAGTGATGGCACAGTAGTATACGAGGGTGGCCCTTATACCAACCCTGGTCATACAATAACTGAAGATTTTGAACTTGAGGATCTTTCTTGCTATCAGTTTTATGTATATGATGCAGGTGGAAATGGTATGAACTCACCCGGCTTCTTCGCCCTATTATATGGATCAAACAACTATATAATTCAAGGAATGGATGATTTTGGCGCTACTTTAGGTACCGATTTCTCCACTGATAACGCAACGGGACTTGATGACCTACTTGTAAATTCGGATATTAAGGTTTATCCAAATCCCTTCAGCGATTATACAAACATTAGCATAACAATTCAGGAAGCTAAACATATAAGAATTAATATCTACAATCTCCTTGGAGAAACAGTTTACCAAAGTGATGAAGGTATCCTTGGCTCAGGTGAACAACTCATCAAAATTGATGGAACGGGTTTTGAGAATGGTGTTTACATGGTACAAATATTAATAGATGATCAGGTAATTACCAGAAAAGTAACGGTATCGAATTAACCCTGTAAAAGCAATTTGATAAAATGAGGCTGTTTTAAAAGTTAGAAGCTTTTGTTGCAGCCTTTTTTTTGCTTGGAAAATACTTGATAATAATTATAATCGTCGTAGTTTCACTCTTTAAGTACATTAATATATATAATATAATCTCCTATTTATGTTAAACTTATGTATACTAATTAGGTTTATATTCGGATAAATCCTTCTTCCCAAGATTTATTTTATGTGAAAGCCTTAATGAAACAGAATATGTGTTGGACAATTGAATTCCATTATAATACTTATACACGGGTATATCAGAATTTACAGCCAGATACCAATTATTGGC
>CALCGQ010000368.1 GCA_937901015.1 uncultured Bacteroidota bacterium
TCACCATACTGATTTTTGGTATTGAGCAATACATTGTTATCCATAAAGTAACACAACTTGAAATCAAAGTTTCAAATATTGCACAAGAGAATAGTAATATGGGTCTTGGAAGCTTTGTGAACTATAACATTGCAATGATGCTTCCTGATATGGAAAAGATTAGAATAGAGAGGTTTTCTCTTAAACAGGAAAAGAATCTTGGAGCAAAAATTATGCTTTCAAGGTTGGGAGCATTGGCAATTAATCAATCTGATAATCGCCAAGTTTTGGCAATCACTAATCACTAAAAATTGGAGTCATGAAAAAATCAATGATAATTATAAGTTTGTTAATTATTGCAATTCTCATTAGCAGCTGTAGGGAAATTGATGTTAAGACAATTGTTAATAATGATGGATCATTTACAAGAATAATAACAATTACGGGAGACTCATCTGAAGTATACAAAAAGGGATTACCTTATCCCATTGATGAGTCATGGGAAATGAACTTTAGCAAGGATACTATTAATAAGGACAAATTCATATTAACTTATACAAAGTTATTTTCTAGCAGCGATGAATTAAATAGTGAAATATCACATGATTCTAGTTGGAGACAAAAATTGAAAAGAAATATCTCCATAGATGACAGTTTTGGATTTTTCTATTCATACTTAACATATAACGAAACAATTAAGGCTGCGAATCCCTTTAAGATTATTGATTATAGAGATTATCTCAATGAAACAGATATGCTATGGTTAACTGGTGAAAAGATTGCCGTAACCAGCGCAGATTCAGCAAATATTCAAGAAGCAGAGGATAAAGCTGATAATTACTTACAAAAATCAATTACTGGAGAAATTATTGCTCTGTTAAAAGAAGGAATTAAGTACTTGGATAATCCCATAATTAAAACAGACCTTGTAGATTATTATGCTGATAGCATTAGTAATAAAGTTAATGATGGGGACATGGACTCGGCTTCTGAGTTTATTGACTATTTCGCTGCGATTACCCAGAAAAAAGAAATAGAAAGGATAAAGGAAACCCAGAAATCACAACTGGAAGAACTTGACAAAAAAATAGAACTTCTCTTCGAAATCTTTGGAATGGAAGAGTACAGCGTCACTGTTGAAATGCCCGGATTGTTAACAAACACAAATTCACCATCCATAAAGGGTAATCAGATACATTGGAAAGTGAGTACGATGTCATTCCTTTTTAAAGATTTTCAGATGGTAGCAGAATCCAGAATAGTAAACAACTACATGTTTGTTATAGCTGGTTTTCTTCTGTTGTTAGTG
The DNA here is from genome assembly GCA_937901015.1 of uncultured Bacteroidota bacterium. Lineage (GTDB taxonomy): Bacteria > Bacteroidota > Bacteroidia > Bacteroidales > F082. Next base: position 1,289 of record CALCGQ010000368.1, read on the forward strand.
GTATTGTTGGCAGCAATTAAGTTGTGGAAATAGCTATTCCTTATTATAAATCTTACTCACATCCCTATATCCATCCTTGTTTTTATACCAGTCGGGATATTGTGCTCCTGACGACTCTGCCCATGTTCTGAAATGTAAATGTGCAGTTGTTATATCAGCTGTCTCTATTGGCCAGTCGAAAGTTTCAGGGATTTCGATTGCCCATGGTAAATTCGTTGAGCTTACATAATATCGGCCTTCACCGGGTTTGGAATCATCAGCATTTTGGCCAAAGAATGATGAGTTTGCCATAGGTGTAGGTGCTTTATTAATGGCATGTATTTCATGTCCTCTGTCTTGCCCAATGAAAATAAACGGATTATATGGTGCCAGTCCAATTGAATTTTGTGGATTGACAAATTTCATATAAACCTCAACGGTATCAATAACCATGGAGTTACCTCCTTGAATTGTATTTACCATAGCAGTTCCCAAGTAATCATTTATGGCATCATAAACCATAACCACTGATTTATCAAGAGGACCAGCTTCAGTACCATTGGAATTGTAACTAACAGCACTTCCATTGGTTTTATAACCAGTTACTGATTCAACAGCGGAAACCGGAACGTCGAATTCCACGCCAAAACCATTATTTAAGTTTGCACCAACGGCACCGATATGATAAAGTCCATATATCTCGACAATTCTATTTTTGCCATTCTTCACAATCTTGTAATTAAATTCAACCACAAGATCGTTAAAGTCATAGTCGCCCCATGAATTCCACAAATCTTCGTAAGCAAAGGATGCAAAATCAAATTCATTGGGATAATATTCATTGCTACAGCGAGTAGAATCATCTGGATAGTCATCCTGATCATCGGGGCAACCATCACCATCACCGTCACCCGGATCCGTTCCTGAGCCTGGATTGCAGCTACTTTCAGGGATATAACAAGCACAATCAAATGTAACATCAGGACCTAAGGTACCATTGTTATTTATTTGTCCATCTACAGTACATAGATCAACATAACCTGTAATATTGCCACTTCCATTTATTTGTCCAAGAGTTATAATATCAATCTTTGTGCAAGAAACGTCGGGTCCGTTAATGGTACTATTTACCTGAATCTTATCCGTCGTGATAAGGCTACCAGGTTCTAGATTGGTTTCGCTGCTACCATTTAGGTTAATATCCTGAGTTACCAGTATATAAGAATAGTTGGTTAGTTTGCTGTTTTGATTAAAATTTCCATTAATCTTAAGGTGGCAGTAATTATAGACAAATGTATTCTGATTACCATTATTATTGAAATTGCCGGCAACCTCCATTCTTCCAAGGTTTGCAACCACTCCATCATTTGTAAAATTCCCTCCACAATTGAAGTTTTCGGTGTTGATAAACTGTTCTGAACTATTATTAACACCGCCACTTACATTGAAATTTCCTTGATTTTCAAATGTCATATCTGATTTGAAGTTAAGGTTATTTGAAATGTTTACAGTTCCGAAATTGTAAAAAGTTGTTAGGTGGTTTGCGCTGAGATTAGTTAGGGTCAACGTACCATTCCCACTCACTATTAAATTTCCTCCTTCATTACCTTGGTCTGTAATATTCGTTATGGTCGCATTTCCGCAAATGGTTAAGGTACCTCCTCTGAATTTCAAGTTTTGGATGGTAACATTAGAACCTTGTTCAACACAAAAACTTCCATCAATATCTAGGTTTTGATAATTGCCGGATAAAGAGTGGTCGCAGCTGGTACAACCAGGATCATCATGAATATAATCATTGTCAGTAGATTTATATTGAGCTTTCTGCTGCGCTTGGAAACTATGGTGAATTGTATTTCCAGTTATGCTAATATTTACTGTTTCATATTGATTATTAATATCTTGCCGTGTAACATATACCTTTTCAAGATATGATGGGATAGAGATTACAGTTTGGTAATACTGCCGAAAGTTAGTGATACCACTATTTATTAGTTTACCATCGGTTGAGGGGTCACCATTGTAGATATAGAATTTGCTAGGTGGTTCCTTTGGGTTATTTGTTACAACTTCAAGTTGTACATTTATAGTGTTTGTTGATTCAAAAGTAAAACTTGAACTTACCTGCATATCTTTAAATCCTGGAGGAGGAGTTGGTTCAGGTTCTGGCTCACTATTATTATTGCATGCGAAACTGAACAATATAATTATGGATAGTATAGTAATTGACGGAATAAAATGGAATCTATTCATGATAATCGGATAGTTTAAATTTAGGAATAACAAAGCTAAGAATTATATTTTATAAGAATTACTAAATGCTTTTGGGATTACATAGTATCTCCTCAATATTAGCTGCTCGAGCACATTTTGCGCAAATAAACTTGGGTTCGCAAACCAGTGAAGATATTTCTTTTAGATTTCCCTCCACATCCTTTTTGCTGTATTTACAAAGGTGCTTTTGCTTTATTTTTTTTTGCTTTGGCATGTGGCGATAAAAATACACAATGTTTGAAAATAATCAAATGTTAAACATTCCTAAGATTTTTGAGTAAAATGCAAATTGATTGTACATTTGCATTCTTTAAATAATAAAGTAGATGAAGCAATTGGTTAAACTATCCGGATTTTTGTTGGTATTGGCAGTTTTGTTAAGCTCATGTGGAGGTAGTTCAGAGAGTAAGTTAGTTGGAACCTGGAAGGCACAAAAAGTTGATACAGATTTTGACGAACAGTATACAACTCCTGAAATGTTACGACAGGTTGTTGAAATGCAAAAAGAAACATACTTTAAGATAATTGACGATTCAACTCTAATTATTGTATCACCAGGCAATACCCATGAAACCAATTGGTCATTGGATGCTGAAGATAATACAATCGCCTACTTTTTTGAAGATAGCCCTGGTATTAATAATAAACTAGGAGTTCTTTCCTCAGGCCAAATCATAAGTGAATCAACCACTCCACTTGGTAAGATTACTATTTATTACGAGAAAGAGTAAATTTGGTCATTAGTCATTAGTGATTGGTCTTTAGTGATTTATCCATGTCATCAATCAATCGTCATCAGAAATAGGTGGTAACTCTATAAAATGATGACTCAAATAACCACAAAATTTAGTTTTTTTGACAAAGACCAAAGACCAAAGACCAATAGCTAAACAAGACTCTTCTTCTTCTTCAGATATCCTTGAGTGAATGAAATAAGGATTAGCAATGCACTTACAAATGCTGAAACTCTAGCAATATAATCACCATTTTTCACATA
>CALCGQ010000369.1 GCA_937901015.1 uncultured Bacteroidota bacterium
ACGTTGGCGATAAAGTTGTGGCAGGAGAGAGCCTCTTGGCAACTTTAGCTGAAAATATATGAAGAGGTTGAATCTAAAAGCTTTAATACCAAATTTAATTACCTTATCAGGATTAAGCCCTTTAATCAGCTTTACTGTTGAATTCCAGCTGGCAGGACTATTATAATTCGTGATATAATGAACTTTGATATTTGTTCCCTCAAGCTGATCTACTTTACTTTTTCGATCAATAAAATCCCTTGGAATTATTGCAGGATATTGCTGAGTCCAAGAAACGATGTGTACCTCGGTATTTTGAATTTTATCCATTGCTTTTGCAAGTGAAGTATTGTAATTGGCAATACCACCCTTAAACACAGGCCCTGGCCCAAAGCAAACAATAGTTCTTTTATCTTTCATGGTTTATGGAGTTGTGGAGTTGTGGTTCAGAGTTCAGAGTTTTGGGTTGTGAGTTTAGAACCCAGAACCCACTAACTCATTTTAACCTTTTAACTTGGCGGCTTCGTAAACTCTGCGCATTCCTTCTTCCAATGAAATTTTGGCTTTCCATCCAAATTTTTCTTCAACAAGCGACATATCGCAGTATCTTGAGTGAACTCCTACAGGTTTATCAAGAAGTGGTTTGATTGTAGGTTTATATCCTGCAATTGTTGTGAATACATCAATCAAATCAAGGAATGAAGTAAGTTTTCCTGATCCAATATTATATGCTGATCCATCACTAACATTGTCCATAAGGATTTGGATAAAATCAATAATATCATCAATATGAACAAAATCGCGACCTTGTTTTCCTGATCCCCATACTTCAAATGGATTCTCTTTATTGGCAGCCCTTAGAGCAATTGCAGGAACTGGGTAATCTGTTTCCTGATCTTCACCATAACCTGAGAATGGCCTGATACAAACTATTGATATACCATAATGCTTTGCAGCTATTTGAGCTAGAAACTCACCTGTTAACTTAGTCCATCCATAAGTCATATCCGGTGTTCCTAGGTTCTTAGTGAAGTCAATATCTCCTTCGCTTAAAGCGATAGCACCATCAGTTGTTTGTAGACTTGTTGGATACGCAGCACTTGAACTTGGGTAAAGTACTCTTGCTGGTTTATGTCGTGTTATCCAATAGAAGAACTCAGAATCAATACTAAGGTCCAAAGCTACCATAAGAGGGTCTCCATCAATCTTTAGTCGACCACCAACAATAGCTGCAAAATGGAATACATCATGAAATCTTTCAAACTCTATACCGTATGTTTCCTGAATATAATTGGGTTTTTGGCGCAAATGGAAAAGAAGATCTCTAAAATCACCTTTCCAGAAAAAGAGTCTCTTTTCTTCTCCGATTATTTCCAAATCTCCCTTCATTTCAGAAATAAAGTCGCCTGGTAACCATTGTTTTGGATGTCTTCCAATACTGAGGTCATCAACAAAAAATATACTATCATTAGTTGTGTTCAACAACCTTTTTACAACATTACGTCCTACAAATCCACAACCTCCTGAAACCAAATGTATTTTCATCTATTCTTTAATTTATTGTTTCTAATTCTAATATGACAACAAAACTGATTTTATGTTGCCTCCATTATTTATTTAAATGCAAAGTGTTATTACTTATTATATTTATTTTAATTCTTCATCTTGAATATTAAAACTATCCTTAATTTGATATTTCGACTTTTCTCTAGATATTCTTGATATCATTTCTGCTAAAAAGCCAGTTAGAAAAAGCTGTACACCAAGTATCATTGATAATAGTCCAAAATAAAACAATGGTCGTTCTGTCATCTTGTAGCCAGCCATGAAGAACTTGGCATAGGCCAAATATGTTGCGATTACAAATCCCACAAAAAATAATAAACTACCCCATGAACCAAAAAAGTGCATTGGTCGTTGGGCAAATCGTGATACAAAGTTTATTGAAATCAAATCAAGATAACCCTTTATGAACCTGTCGAGACCAAACTTAGTTACCCCATATTTTCTTTTCTGATGCACAACAACCTTTTCATCGATACGAGAAAAGCCAGCTGCTTTTGCAATTATTGGAATATACCTGTGCATCTCACCATAAACCTCAATGTTCTTAACTACATCTTTTTTGTATGCCTTAAGTCCACAATTCATGTCATGAAGTTTCGACTTAAATAGCTTACGTGATGTCCAGTTGAATATTTTTGAGGGGATATTTTTAGCAAGAGTTGAATCGTGTCTTTTTTTCTTCCATCCGGAGACAATATCCAGGTTTTTCTTGGTAATCATACTGAATAATCCTGGTATTTCTTCAGGACTATCCTGTAAATCAGAATCCATTGTTATAACAACATCACCAGCTGCTATTTTAAATCCTTCGTTTAAAGCAGCTGATTTACCATAATTACGTCTGAAACTTATCGCTTTTACATAGTCATTATCAACTGATAGTTTTCTGATAATACTCCACGAATTATCAGAAGAACCATCATCAATATAGATTACTTCAAATGAAAAATGATTGGATTCCATCACTTTGTAAATCCAATCATTTAACTCAGTAAGCGACTCTTCCTCATTATAAAGAGGAATAACTACCGATATGTCCATGTGATGCTATTTTTGCTCAAAAACTTCCTTGTTTTCTCGCTTGGCAAAGATAGAAATAATTAATGAAAGTATAATTGAAACCACAAGGTTTGATATAAATCCAGCGATACTCAATACAATAGGTGATGCAAATATTTCTGTAAATGACAATGCCTGGTCAAGCTGCTCATCTGACATATCTGGACTTCTTTCAAGCATGTCTAATTCGGCCTGTTCCAAGACCTGACCTATTAAAGCCGTATCTATATATTCAACATAGATGAAAGTAAAGATACCAGTAATTAATGAAGCTATTAATGCTGTATAAAAACCAGCTGTAAACGCACCTTTATAACTAATAAAGCCACCTAAATGCTTATCGCGATATGATACAATAGCCCAATATAAGCCAATGGCAAGTATTGCATACGAAATATATTTAATGGGTGAATCGTATTCGAAATCCAATAAGAAAGTTATTAAACTAAAAACTATTAGAGCTACACCTAGATAAACTCCAGAAATAGCGGAAGGACCAAAAGCGGATTTTTTTTCCATGGTATTATTTTTTAATGGGATTAATAATATTATGCGTGATACTTTGTATGTGCTAAACAAAGATAATAATTAATTAATAAAAGTCAATCTTGTAGTATTTGATCAAATATCATAAATTGAAATATTTCTATCAATTCTTTTGATAAAGAATGAAACAATAATAGAGAAGAATACTACCAACGACATATAGTAGAAAAAATACATCATTGATGATACAGCAGGATCATAGGAGAATTCAATAAATGATAATCTATTGTCGATAAGCTCATCTTTATATAAGCTATAATGATCCAGCATTGTCTTTTCAGTCTTGCTTAATATGGCTTCAATATCAATTTTTGCAATATATTTTAAATAAACGAATCTTATTATTGAAATTATGAATGAAGCAATGGTGCCAACGTAGATTGAATTTTTTAATGCACCCCAATATGATATATATCCATTCATGAAATTATTTCTGAGCATTAGTACAGAAGTGGTAACCCCAGTAAAAAATGCCAAAAATATGAATAAATTGATGACTTTAAAGTTTTCGAAACCAATGAAATGGAACAAAGAATCAAGGATGCCTATGAATATTCCAAGGGCCAAGCCAATAAGGGTTAATATTAGAATCGCTTTTTGAAACATATGTTCTCAAGAATTAAATTCAGTGTAAAACTAAAAATATTTTTTGTTTTTTTGATTTGTTTCAATACAATAGTTATTTTTGCCGCCGGGTAAGTCTCATACGACCAGCTCCCATTGAATTCCCCCAGGACCGGAAGGTAGCAAGGGTAGATGGTTGTAGCGGTGCGATATGAGTAGCTTACCCTTTTTTTATGAACCTATCTTAAGTCCTAGTGGATGAGGGTTTGAGGTTAAACCTCTATTATGCATTAAACGTCCCGGTTTAAAGAATCCATGATTTATTTGCAGTATAATTACAAGGTTAGTGGCTTGAAACGCAGATTTCACCTTACAGATAATTTAAATTCTAAGCTCATTAAACATAATTATCATATTACAGATAGTTTTTCTACAAAGATTATCACAGACAAAACTTTTCATATTTTAGCACCTTTTAAAATTTTAAGTAATATGTTGATAAAGATTTACCCGGATTCTCCTTCTCCTAAACAGATCAGCAAAGTTGTTGATGTGTTTGAACATGGAGGATTGGTTGTTTTCCCAACCGATACTATCTATGGTCTCGGATGTGGAATCGAACATATTAAGGCTGTTTCCAGAATTGCTATGATTAAGGGTATTAAGAAGGATCAGGCTAATTTTTCAATGATAATAAATAATCTGAGCATGTTGGCTGATTACACAAAGCCATTTGAAAATCACATTTTCAGGCTTATGCGGAAAAACCTGCCAGGTCCGTTTACATTTATACTTACTGCAAATAGCAGTATTCCTAAAATATTTC
>CALCGQ010000370.1 GCA_937901015.1 uncultured Bacteroidota bacterium
AAACCACCTACAATTAAAATCGTAAGTGGTTGTCTTTGTTGCTCCTCCTCTTGGACTCGAACCAAGGACCCTCTGATTAACAGTCAGATGCTCTAACCAACTGAGCTAAGGAGGAATGTTTCCGTAAAAACGAGGCGCAAAGATAATTAATATTCTAATTCTCCAAATGAAATTTCAAAAAAAATTATTTTTTTTCTAACTTTAGTCTTTTTAACGGATTCCAATAGCTTAAAGTCATGTATTTTTTTAACAACTTGTGAAAAACTAATTATTCTTTATGCTAGTAAAAATGGCTATTTCATTTACTTTTACCAGTTAGGCATGTTCTTTTGCTGTTAATATTGGATCAAAAAAATGATAGGGATTAAAAGTTATGGTTTCAACTTCATAATTGTCTTATTTCTAATTTGTTTTGGAAATAACACTGCTATTGGCCAAAGTCGTATTGATAGTTTAGCCGTAGAAATAACTGGCGATACCGCTATCATTATAGGTCAATCAACAACATTAACAGCTACAGCGGGGTTTAAAAGTTATCTTTGGAGCACTAATGATACCACAGAAGTAATAACCGTTTACCCCGAAAATGATTCCTTATTCTGGGTTCAGGCAATTTCCATTGATGATTCAACCAGTAGAGATAGTATTGATATAACTGTACGTGATTATATAATTGCACACTCCGATCTTAATATTATACATGAACCAAATCAACCCGACAGTCTGTGGGTTGAGCTAGACGAAGGAGCTACACCACTATGGAGTAATGATTCCACTGATAATTATATTATTGTTGATCCCGAAGAAAACACCACCTATACCCTATCTGTCATTTTTGAAGAAGACACTGTTCAGGCACTTATTTACAATGTTAAGATGGCTAATGTTATTGAATTTAGCTACGATACTGTTTGCCTTGGTGATTCTACAACTTTATTTAACACATCCATAACTGGTGATACTATTAGTCAAATACTTTGGGACTTAAATAGCAACGCATTTTTTGATGATGCAGAAGGAGATACTGTCAAATACAAATATGAAATTGGAGGAAACCATCTTGTAGGTATGAGAGTCTATTACACAAATGGTACAATAGATGCTATTTACAATGCTGTACCTGTTGGGGATGTACCAATAGTTGATTTTGATTACAGTAACTTATGCCTTTCATCTACAACAAACTTCATTGATAAGTCTGTAATAAATACAGGAACAATAGATACTTGGTACTGGGACTTTGGAGATGATGCTTCCTCTACAGAACAAAATACCACTCACTTATATCAAGAGGCTACTACTTTTAATGTTTCACTGAGTGTTACAACAGATCTTGGATGCTTCAGTTCAACAGAAAAAACCATTGAGATTATTACTATTCCTGGAATTGAACTTATAACAGCAGATGATATAGCAGTCAACGAAAACGATACTGTTACTTTCAATGAAGGACAGGAAGTAACCATTACAGTTTCTAACAGTAATGATTATGACTCAATTGTATGGTATAATGATGAAAAGGCTAGTTCAATAGTAATTTCGGAAGAGGGGCTAATAAGCGTTAATGCATTTTCTGATGGTTGTAAAACATCAATGAAATTCATGACTTCATGGGGGAATACACCCGGACCTTCTGGTGATAAGATCATGAATTTATTTACTCCCAATGGTGATGGTGTTAATGACAATTGGATTGTAAACGATCCACTAATAATAAGTCCAGCAAAAGTTAATGTTTACAACAGAAGTGGACGACAGGTATATGCGAATGATAATTATGATAGTAGTTGGGATGGTCAGTTTAACGGAAACCCATTGCCTCAGGCAACATATTATTATATTATAGAAGACGCAGCAGGAAATATTTATAAGGGTGCAGTAACCATAATAAGATAAGCGAGAGAATGTTGAAGCTACAGAAATATATATTAATCTTAATACTCATCATGGGTATTAAGATTGTGTGTGCTCAACAACTTCCTATTACCACACAATATCTCGTTAATCCATACGCACTTACCCCAACCTTAGCGGGTAGCACCGACTATTCAGAAGTATTTTTAAACTACCGAAACGATTGGACAAAAATTGATGGTGGCCCAAGAACATTTAGTGCCAATGGACATGGCAATGTTTATCAAAACAAAATGTGGGTAGGTGGAGAATTAATGACCGACAAAACCGATATTCTATCGGTATTTAAAGCAAACCTAAGCTGGACATATAAACTTCAGGTTGAAAATAATCAGTTCCTGTATTTTGGTGTGTGGACAACCTTCTATCAGGCATCAGTAAATACTGGTAGTGGTATTGGAATTGACCCCAATGATCCAATTATTCAAGGAAATAGTAAGTTAAACAGTTCCGCACTAAATGCTGGTTTTGGCATAAATTACAATTGGAACAACTTTAATATTGGCTTCAGTATGCCAACAATATTTGGCAATAATGATGAATATGAGCTTAACGCTGTTTTCAAGTATAAGACCCAGAGACAGTTCCAGATTCATTCTTCATATATGTTTGAACTTAACGAGAAGTGGTCGTTACAAACAATCGGTGTATACCGAAAAACAGGTAACCAACCTGCAACGATTGAACTATCAGCTATGTCAATTTACCAAGGGCGATTTTGGGGAGGAATGTTATATAGAAATGGTGGAGTTCTTGCTTTAAATATAGGAGCACATATTTACAATGGATTTACCTTCAATTATGCATATGAAATAGGAATGGGTGGAATTAATAGTGGTTCCGGTGGTTCTCATGACATTACAATTGGATATAGGTTTAAATTCATTGAAACAAATTACTTTGCTACAGGAGATAAGAAACACTCCAAAAAGAGAAATAAGAAATCACGATCAGTTAATTATCCTGATGTACAGGACTATAATTATAAAAGACGTTAATGCTTAGGTCAACCATACATATAATATATACTTTACTCATTATTGTGGGCTTTTCGACCACAATGATTGCGCAGCAGGGAACTTCTCCTGTTGGTGTGGATTTTATTCTTGTCAATTTCAACACCCCACCAATAACACTTTCGGTTGAACAAGCACCATTGAAATATAACAAGGACTTTGCGCTGAGTATGCAGGAAGATGATTATTTTGATGATA
>CALCGQ010000371.1 GCA_937901015.1 uncultured Bacteroidota bacterium
TTGGAATCAGAGATTTTTGTCATTTTAAAAAATCGGAGTATCGACATCGCTAACATCTATAAGTATCAGTGGAGTTTATGTGCTGGAATAGGTTGTGATTCTACAGTCTTAAATCAGTCAAAATGGAAAAGCCAACCTCTATAAAAGACTAAAAGCCACCCCGTTAGGAATGGCTTTAGTGGACCCACCAGGACTTGAACCTGGGACAACCTGATTATGAGTCAGGGACTCTAACCAACTGAGCTATAGGTCCCGCTTTCTCAAGCTTACCTGCTTTAAGGCAGGTTTCCGAATATGAACGGATTCAAATTCGGGCTGCAAAAATAGAAAAAAATATTTGTTTGTCAATCGTTTTTATCAGAAACAACACAAAATAATCTGCTAACTCATTATTTAGTAATTTTGTACTTTCAAACAACTTGCCATGTTAGCTAAACTTTTAATACTAACTTTTGTTATCATGATTCTGAATATACCCTTCGGATACTGGAGATCAAACGTAAGAAAATTCTCAGTTCAGTGGATGCTTGCTATTCATATACCAGTGATTATTGTTATTATCCTCAGGGTGTTGGTAGAAGTTGGGTTTGTTTGGTATAGCTTTGTTTTCCTTGTTACAGCTTTTTTTGTGGGACAAGCCATTGGTGCAACTATAAACAAACATAAGCATAAACATAAAAGCAATGTGACATCATGTTTAATAATGGATGTATTTAGAAAATAGGAAAAATAAGTACTATCTTCTACATGTTCCTTTTGAACTTCCTCCGAAGAATATTGATACACCAAAGATAAACCCGAAGTTGTACCACCCTCCATTATTGTTTACTTCATAAATATTTACATTCTCATTAAACAAGCTGATTATAAACGTGAATAGTGATATAAATCCATGCCATAATCCCATCCAGAACCCTGCTTGAACTAATTCATATCGCTCGTTACCCGGAGCGCATGAGGCGAAAACTAGAATTATCATTGCAAGAAGTAGTATATTCTTTTTGGAAATTTTTGTAGTCGTTTTCATTGTTGTCAAAGTTTTCATGGTTATCATTGTTTAAATTGTTGTAGTCCTAGCAAGTAGCCATAAGCCAAAGGCTATATGCCAATAGCCAAAAGCCAATCCAAATCATAACTATTTGTTAACTCAGCTAAATTAAAGAAATTAATTTTGAATTTCATATATGTTTGCATAATGCGAAATATCTGGATTTTGATTATTGTGTTGTCTTCTTTGGTTTCTTGCAATGGGCAGCAATCAACTTCTTCAAAAAGTGAAAATATGAATAAATTAAAATTTTCTTCAAGCCCATACTTACTCCAACATGCACATAATCCTGTTCATTGGCAGGAGTGGGGTGAAGAAGCCCTGTCAATGGCTAAGGCACAAAATAAACCACTTATAATAAGTATTGGCTATGCTGCCTGTCATTGGTGCCATGTTATGGAACACGAAAGCTTTTCCGATAATGAAGTGGCTGATTTTATGAATGAGAATTTTATATGTATTAAGGTGGATAGAGAAGAACGACCTGACATTGATCAGATATATATGGATGCAGTTCATCTGATAAATGGACAGGGTGGTTGGCCTTTAAATGCCTTTGCTTTACCTGATGGAAAACCATTTTTTGCCGGCACATATTTCAATAAGAAGCGGTGGATGGATGTTATGAAGCAGATCAGTGATCTGTACAAAAATGAATATGTAAAGATTGAAGAATATGCCAATGAGCTTACCTTAGGGATAAATAAAAACCCTTTGGAAATCACTGGAAATTCAGAATCCAAAATGATCACAACTGATGATTATATTAAGTTGAAAGATCAGTGGATGGCGCAATTTGATGATAAGTTGGGAGGGTTTACTCGTGCACCTAAATTTCCTCTTCCTACATCATGGGAATTCTTACTTCAGTATTATTATTTCACCAATGATAAGGAAGCTTTGTCTGCTGTTGAAGTTACCTTGGATGAAATGGCTAAGGGTGGTATTTATGATCAGATTGGAGGTGGTTTTGCCAGATATTCCGTAGATGCAGAATGGAGAGTTCCCCACTTTGAAAAAATGCTTTACGATAATGCTCAGCTTGTAAGTTTGTATTCACATGCTTATCAAATAACACAAAAGAAAAGATATAAGGAAGTTGTTAAGGAAACTCTTGAATTTATTGAAAGAGAGATGACCGATAAGGATGGTGGGTGTTACTCATCATTGAATGCCGATAGTGAAGGTGTTGAAGGTAAGTTTTATGTGTGGTCATATGATGAGTTTCTGGACCTGTTTGAAGGAGATGAAAGAGAATTGCTAATCAACTATTATCAAATTACAAAAAATGGAAACTGGGAAGATGGAATCAACATCCTATTGCCAGTATCGTCAAAGGAAGATTTTGCAGAAAAGCAATCCGTTGATTTGGATACTTTTGAATCCATACTGTTGGGAGCTAATGATAAATTAATGCAAAACAGAGATAAAAAAGAGCGCCCAAGTACTGATAATAAAGTTCTAACTGCATGGAATGGTCTGATGATCAAGGGTTATTGTGATGCATATAAAGCGTTTGGAAAGGATGAGTATCTGGAAAAGGCATTATCAATTGCAAGCTTTATTAAGGATAATATGATCAAAAAGGATGGAGAGCTTCTAAGGAATTACATGGATGGTAAAGCTTCCATTTCGGGGTTTCATGATGATTATGCAATCTTTGCGGAAGCATGTATTGAGATATATTCGGTAACTTTTGATAAGCATTGGTTGGAACTATCAAAACAACTTACGGAGTATTGTATTGATCATTTTTATGATTCTGAGTTTGGTATGTTTTACTATACCTCAGATGAAAATGAGATGTTGGTAGCTCGAAAATTTGAACTAAGTGACAATGTGATACCATCATCAAATTCAATAATGGCCAATGTTCTATTTAAGCTTAGCCATTATTATGATAATTCCAGTTACTCTGATATTTTAACCAGAATGGTTAGTCATGAAATTGGTAATGTTGAGAAGTCTGCAATTTGGTATGCAAACTGGGCATCTGTAATTGGTTTAATAACCAATGATATTACTGAGGTTGCAATTATGGGTAATGACTCACATAATGTAAGTGGGTTACTTCAACGGAATTATCTGCCAGCTTCTCTATTTATGGGAGGTACAAGTGAAAATTTACCTTTGCTAACGAATAAATTAGTGGATGGCACTACAATTTATGTGTGTCGTAATAAGACTTGTAATCTTCCTGTTACCAGCCCCGATGAAGCTATGGAACAGATTAATATATATAATAACCTGATCCAATAAAATAGTCAGTTCCAGGAATCTTGGTAACATAAGTGCTTTTTGTTTCATCATTGCCAGTGGCTGGATTATTCCATCTATAAATTACAAAGCCTGATCCTTGAGCAGAAACCACATCTATCATTTCACGGATAAAATATAGTCCCTGAGTGTCTTGTAAGTCATAAAGATTCTGACCTTCAAGTTCTGGGTTTGAACCTTGCGCAATGCAAATTCCGTCCATATCAGTTATAAAAAAGTATCCGGAGCTATTTTCAAAGAACCTTATATGATCAACAAAGGTTCTACAAAATTGAATTCCCTCTTCCTCATTTGTATAAATCTCTTTAAGTATTCCTCCAAAACCATTGGCCATTGTATTGGTTGATTCCATTACAATTAAATCATATGCTTCATTATATAAATAGTATTGTTCCGGTGGATCACCATAGAAACCTGTTCCAATAAACCAATCTGCCGATGGTATGGATGTAACAAAACTCATCTTGCGGTCGATTAATTCAGTGGCAGGGTTTTTTCTGTAGTATTCAATAAATCCATATCCTGAGTATGCAACGGTCTGAACCATATTTTGAATGAAGTATGTCCCATTTTCATCTTGTATATCGATTCGTGATGTTCCAATAAGGTCATGATTTATATGTGCAACAACCCAGGCATCATTGAGAGTTTCTATGAAAAAGTAGCCAGAGCCATCATCATAAAATCGTGCATAATCAACAAAGGTTTGGCAAAAATGAGCACGAGTTATACTATCAGAAATACCGTTTGTAAAAATGGATTCAATCCCTGTGGAAACATTTGTTGTGTTAGTTTCTACAATCATTTTATCAAGATCATACTGACTTACCTTTGGTTCTGAAGGAGTGGGACAATCACAATCAAATGGGCATCCTGTGATAATAAGAAGTAATGGAAATATAACTGATAGTTTAATAATTGTCTTCATAATTTCAGTTTTTATTGTTCAAAATATACACCGCTACCAATTAGATAATCTATGCCAGGTAGTTTGTAAACAAATGCGTTCTTGTGTTCTTCATTTCCAGTAACAGGATTAATCCAGTAATAGTCATAAACACCAAGTCCGTATTCTCTTGCGATAGCTACTAAATCACGAATAACATACTGTCCCTTTGAGTCTTGATAGTCATATAGATTTTGCCCCTGAAGGTCTTTTTGTGTTCCGTGTGCAACATTTACGCAATTGAAATCATAGATAAAGAAATATCCCGATTGATTATCAAAAAAACGGATATTATCAATAAAATCTCTACAAAATGTAACTGCCTGCATTGAATCTGACATCATTTCAATTCCACCACTCAATCCCTGAGACATACACTTTGTAAGTGTTTGCGCTAACAACATGTCAGCTTCATCCTTATAGTAGTAGTACCAATCAAAGTAATTGTAAAATCCGGTTCCAATGAAAAACTCTGCAGAGGGTATCGACTTAACAAATGATAATTTTTTTTGAGGATTCTCAGTTTGTGGGTTTTCAAAATAGTATTCTACAAACCCGTAACCTTTATAAGTAATAGCCTCTACCATATCCCTAACATAATAATCTCCCATTATATCTGTGACATCGTATCTATATGTGCCTATCAGCTCAGGCTTAGTTGCATGAGCAACCATCCATGCATTATTGCTTTCAACAAAGAAATAGCCCGATTCATCATCTAAAAATCTTACAGGATCAATAACTGCCTGACATAGTTGTGCCATCTGAGTACTATCAAGATTTTGATTACTTGCAATTGTTTGGAACCCAGTTGCAAAAATCACAGAGTTAGTTTCAATTAGAGTTTTATTAAAATCATAATGCGAAATATTATCAGGACCAGGACTAGGGTAGCAGTCACATTTTTGCGTACAAGAATAGGGAATAATAATAATTGCAATAAACAGGAGGTTTAGTGATGTTTGCTTCATCTCATTGATTTAAGGTTAATGGGATTGCTAAATTAATTAATCCTCAAGTTATTGACAAGTAATACAATGATTAAATTGCCAAGTTTTATTGTGGTTATGATATAATTACTAATTTTATTCGCTAGAGAAAAATTGTAATGAAGATAAAGAACATAATATTTGATTTTGGAGGAGTGATACTTGATATTGATCCGCAATTAACAGTTAATGAATTTGTTAAGCTTGGTTTTTCAAGTTTTGAGAAGCTAATGTCATCTGAATTTTCAGAGGAGATTATTGC
>CALCGQ010000372.1 GCA_937901015.1 uncultured Bacteroidota bacterium
AATATTCTTCTTCTTGCAAAGCGCCTACTATTGGCCCTTTTCCTATTCTTTGTCAGCAGACTATTTTTCTATGTTTTTAATATTGGTTTATTTGCAGATATTACTTACTCAGAACTGTTTAGAGCCTTTTTCTATGGAATGAGATTCGACATATCTGTCATCTGCTATTTCAACATTATATTCATTCTGCTCCATCTGATACCACTTGGAAATTTTAATAATAATAGAGGTCTCCAGATTTTCCTTAAAATATACTTCATTAGCATAAATGGTTTAATAACTATTTTTAACCTAAGTGATTCCATTTATTTTCACTTTGTTCAAAAGAGGTCAACTGCCGATATATTCAAATTTATCTTTGTTAGTGATGATGTGAAAACATTGCTCCCAGGATTTATCGCAGACTATTGGTATGTAAGTGTCATATCGTTAGTTCTTATTTTGTTTACATGGTTTGCTTATCCCAAATATAATAGCTTAAAGAGTCATAGTAACAATTCTGCAAAGTCAAAACCAGTTGAGTTGACATACAAACTGGTTGTGATGAGTTTGCTTTTAGGAACTGTGTTGATAGGTGCCCGTGGCGGATTACAATTAAAACCACTGTCGATAATTGATGCATCCAAACACGTACCAGCCGCTCAAATGCCGCTTGTACTCAACTCCGCGTTCACTGTAATGACAACCCTTGAACAGAATAATCTACAGCTAAAAACATATTTTTCTGAAAAAGAATGTGAGAATATTTATCCAGTAGTTCACAAATTCAACAATGGCAAGTTTAATGGTAAGAATATAGTTGTGCTACTACTTGAAAGCTTTTCGAAAGAATATGTTGGTTTTCTAAATAATTACAATGGATTTACACCTTTTCTGGATTCATTGTCTAAGCACTCTTTGGTATACAGTAATGCATTTGCAAATGGCCTTCGTTCAATAGATGCTATCCCTGCAATAGTTTCCGGAATTCCAACATTAATGAATGATCCTTTCATAACTTCCATATACAACACAAATAAAACAAATAGCCTTCCTATAATCCTTAAGGAAAAAGGCTACCATACATCATTTTTTCATGGAGGCACCAATGGTACTATGAACTTTGATGGCTATGCAAGTTATGCTGGTTTTGACAATTATTATGGAAGAAATGAATATGACAATGATGATGATTATGACGATTATTGGGGAATTTATGATGAACCTTTTCTTCAATATTTTGCTCGTAAGATCAACACATTCCAAGAACCATTCTTTGCATTTGAGTTTACATTGAGCTCACACTATCCTTATACGGTTCCTGAAATACACAACGAAAAGTTTCCCGAAGGTAGTATGAAGATCCACAAAGTTGTTAGCTATACGGATTACGCATTAAGGGAGTTTTTTATTACTGCCAGCAAAATGCCTTGGTATAATAATACACTATTTGTGATTGTGGCAGATCATCCCGCACAATCTGTAATACCTTCCAACATAAGTGATATTCAAGATTCAGGAGACATATTAAGTGATTATCTGATGTCGTATTACAAAAATACATCAGGGAGATATGCCATTCCTTTGCTGTTGTTCAATCCCGGAGATAGCTCGTTTGTTGGGACCATAAATTCCACCGTACAACAAACAGACCTGATGCCAACCATTCTCGATTATTTGAATTATGAAAAATCAACGATTTCTTTTGGTTCAAGTATACTATCTAACGAACCAGCTGATGTTGCTGTTCAATTTGTAAATGGACTATATCAAATTACATCAGGGAAATACAGTCTTCTTTTTGATGGATCAAGCAGTATTTCACTTTATAACAATGAATTGGATCCTTCCCATAAAGATAATCTGGTAAAAAAAGAACCCGTTCTAACTCAGGAATTGGAGCAGAAAATAAAGGCAATATTACAACAGTATTTACACCGCATGATTAATAATGATATGCAGGTAACAAATTAGTACTACTTTTGAAATCAAGAGAATAATATTTCATATGCGACTCCCATTTTTCATAGCCAAACGATATCTGATATCAAAAAAGTCGCACAATTTAATCAATGTTATTTCATTGATTTCTGTAATTGGTTTATCCGTTGGAACATTGGCATTAATAGTAGTATTATCTGTTTTTAATGGCTTTGAAGATGTCATAAAATCACTGTATACAACCTTCAATGCAGATTTACAAATTTCACCTGTTAGTGGAAAAACAATCCATTACAATGATTTCCCACATGCTAAAATTGAAAAGATAGATGGAATAAAGGGGATTACTCAGGTGGTTGAAGAAGATGCATTATTCAAGTATCGTGATAAACAACATATTGCAAGAATTAAAGGAGTTTCTGATGGATTTATCGAAAACTCCAGAATTGATACAATGACCGTTAATGGTACTTTCATATTGCAGGAAGGAACTTCGAATTTTGCTGTTGTTGGAGCAGGTATTGCATGGTATTTAGATATTTACCCTCAGAATGTTGCCACATTGTTATCGGTTTATGTTCCCCGTCGGGGAAATGCATCATCTTTTAATTTTGAAAGCGCATTTAATAGTGATGCTCTTCATCCAACAGGTGTGTTTTCTGTACAACAAGAATTTGATGAAAAATATGTTTTTGTACCATTGCGATTTGCGAGAAAAATGATGAACTACACCGATGAGGTTACCAATATTGAGATTAGAATCCAGCAGAATGCAGATGTCGATAAAATCCAGAATCAAATAAAATCAATACTTGGTGATACCTACCATGTTAAAAACAGGTTTCAGCAAAATGAAGCCCTTTTTAAACTTCTTAGTTCAGAAAAAACCGCAATCTTCTTTATCCTTCTTTTTATTTTGATTCTTTCATCCTTTAATATGATAGGTTCATTATCAATTTTAATAGTAGAAAAAAACAAGGATATCCAGATTCTATCAGGAATGGGAGCAAATATAAAACTTATAAAATCCATATTCTTCACTGAAGGTATGCTTATAAGTTTAGTTGGAAGTATGGCTGGTTTATTTTTAGGTTTCCTAATACTTTTCTTACAACAGCATTACGGAATACTACAACTTGGAAATGCTGAAGGTGATTTTGTTATATCAGCCTATCCGGTAAAAATGCATTTGATGGATTTCATATATGTATTTCTTACGGTGATATCAATCGGATTTTTGGCGACAATTTACCCCGTTGTTTACCTGACTAAACGCTTAATTAATTCGGGGAAAAACTCCTCCTATTAAGAATTAATTAATTGTATTAGAATACCCATTTTTTTTCGATTTAATTCTTAATAGATTAATAACTATTTCGATCAAAAAAACTACCTAATATATTGATTTTCTTGTAAAAGGGTATTACTTTTGATCCGAATTATTGAAAGCTGTTTATTTATTGATCAAACCAAAAACATCATGAGAAAGTTAACAATCGTTGTATTGATGATTTCTGTATTCCTATTTAACTCATCGCAACTTTTTTCAAACAACCAAACAATTGAACTAACAAGTTCCAAGCAGTCTAAACTCGAGTTGATTAACAGCTCACCTCAAAAACTTGCATTTATTTCTAAAGTTGGTAAACTGGTAACAACTTCTGTTAAAACAGATAATGGTACATTTATTCGTTTATCGATCGATAAATTTGGAAAATCTAATAAAGAAGGATATCCGGAATTACCTGTACTTCATCGTTTGATTGAGTTGCCCGTAAATGCTTCTGCAAGAATTGAAATCAAGAATTATGAAGTTAAAGAATATGTTCTTCGGGAAAAAGGGATTTACAACTTGGTAATTCCTAAGCAGATGTCGCAACCCAAATGTGGTAGTTCCAAAGCTTTTGTTCAAAACAGTATGGTATATTCTAAAGATGAATTCTATGCTCAAGAGCTTGTTTCATTTGAAGAGATAGGCATACTACGTGGTGCAAATATTGGAAGGTTAAATATCTCCCCCGTTAGGTATAATCCTGTTACTAATACCATCAAAATTATTACAAATATTGAATTTGATGTAACATTTATAGGTGGTGATCTTAGCAAAACTAAAGAGTTAAAGGCTAAAACTCGGTCACCATTTTTTAGTGGTATTTACAATCAACTTCTAAACAACCAGTACAATCAAACACGTGATTATATAACAACATACCCTGTAAATTATGTTATTGTTTCCGATAGGATGTTTGAAAGTCAGTTACAACCATTTATAGATTGGAAGAAACGCAAAGGGTTTACAATTACAGAAGCATATACCGATGAAATTGGCAGTTCACTTCAACAAATAAAAGATTATATCCAAGACCTATATAATAATGGAACTCCCGAAAACCCTTCACCTTCATTTGTTCTATTTGTGGGAGATATCGCACAAATCCCAGCCTGGAATAATGGCGATGGTGTTACCGACAGAAATTATGTGGAGTATACTGGAGATTTATTTCCTGAAATTTTCTATGGCCGATTTTCTGCGGAAAATGCAACTCATCTTCAACCATATATTGATAAAACTTTAATGTATGAACAATATACAATGCCAAATCCTAGCTACCTTGATACTGTACTATTAGTAAGTGGTGTTGATGGAAGCTATGCTCAGGATTGGGGAAATGGTCAGATAAACTATGGAACCATAAATTATTTTAATGAGGATCATGATATCTTTTCAAATACATATCTATATCCTGCTTCAGGAAGTGCTTCAGCAGCAATCAAGCAGCATGTAAGCGATGGTATTACTTTTGGTAATTATACAGCTCACTGTTCACCAAATGGCTGGGCAGATCCTTCATTCGTAATAAGTGATATTGCTGGATTAACTAATCAGGATAAATACGGATTGTTAATTGGTAACTGTTGTTCGTCCAGTGAATACCAAACAGTTTGTTTTGCAGAGGAAATTCTAAGGGCAGAAAATAAAGGTTGTGTTGGTTACATTGGTGGTTCAAACAGTACTTACTGGGATGAAGATTATTATTTTGGTGTAGGTGTAGGAACCATTAACGAGAACCCACCACCATATGAAGAAACAACATTGGGAAACTATGATAGAACTTTCCATGATCATGGAGAGGAATTTTCAGATTGGTTTACAACAATGGATCAAATTGTATTTGCTGGTAATTTAGCTGTGTCAGAAAGCGGATCCTCACTAGAACAATATTACTGGGATATCTATAATTTAATGGGTGATCCATCTTTAATGATTTACTTTTCTATACCTGATGTAAATCCTGTTACTCATGAGCCATATATTATGATTAGCGAGTCGTCGTTTACTGTTAATTGTGCTCCTTTTTCATATGTTGCTTTGAACAATGGTGGCGTAAATATAGTGTCAGTATTGGCCAATGAAAATGGCGTAGCTTTACTGGAGTTTACTGCATTTACAACTCCCGGCACTGCTGAATTAGTTATAACTGCACAGAACTATCAACCATATATTGAAGATATTCAGATTTTTGCTCCCGACGGGCCATTTTGTATTTATGATAATCATACAATAAATGATGACTCCCTAGGCAACGGAAACAATATTCCTGAATACAATGAACAAGTTTATATTAACCTATCCATGGCCAACTATGGAAATGATGATGCCATTGATGTAAATGTTACACTATCATCTTCGAGCAATGATGTACAAATCGAAGATGCAAATGATATCTATGATACAATTCAGGTTAATCAGGTTGTTACCAATGATGATGGATTTCTAATCCGCCTTTCTGATGATGTAGAAGATCAAACAAATATACTATTCAACATTGTAGCCATTGATAGTCAGGATTCCATTTGGGAAAGTGAATTTGAAATAATTGCTAATGCTCCTAAACTTACTCCATTAACTCTGGAGATAGATGATAGTTATGCAGGAAATGATAATGGCAGACTTGATCCTGGTGAAAATGCAATAATTAAAATTAAAACGAGCAATACTGGACATTGTGTAGCCTATGATGTAACAGCTTCATTACTGGCCTATAATCCATATATCACTGTGCTTAGCGGCGATACAACAATCCCTATGTTAAGCACATTCGGTGCTGTATATCCTGAATTCGAAGTGGAAGTATCAGATAATGCTCCCGAAGGAATTCTTGCTGAAATGAGGTATCAACTTACGTCAGGTTCCTATTTTGTGGAGAAACTCTATTATCCAAAAGTTGGATTAGTACTTGAAGATTGGGAAACCGGAAATTTCTCAAAATATAGCTGGCAACAAGATGGTGATCTACCATGGACAATCAGTAATGAATTTCCATATGAGGGAAATTATGATGTGATTTCAGGTGAAATTGGCAATAACCAAACTTCTGAATTTTATATTCAATACCAGGTTATGTCAATGGATAGTATTAGCTTCTACAAAAAAGTATCATCTGAACCTGATTTCGACAAGTTGATGTTTTACATTGACAACGTTCTAAAGGGAGAATGGTCAGGAACTTCACAAAGTTGGTCCAGAGAGTCGTATGCAGTAAACCCAGGTATTAGAAAATTTAAGTGGGTTTATGAAAAAGATTACTCACAAACAGGTGGTGCTGATAAAGCCTGGGTTGATTATATTGAACTACCGGTAATGATGACCACAACTGTTTACGCAGGACCGGATAACACAGTTTGTGAAAATAATCTATTCCAATGTTTAGGATCTGCAACAAATTTCGATTCACTATATTGGGTTACATCGGGAACTGGCTTTTTTGATAATCCACAATCACTAAATGCAATATACGAACCATCGGATGCTGATATTATTGCAGGAGATGTGCTTTTATGCCTAAATAATATTGATGTTGAGGGATTGATAGCAAGCGATACCATGCAACTAGCATTTAGCAATCTTCCGGGAGAAGCCATACTACCTGCGGGTCCTGTAAATATCGATTTACAAGCCATAACTCAAAGTGAATATACCACTGAGGGATTAGATAATGCTGAATCATATTCATGGTCTTTATATCCTGATGAGGCTGGTATTATATCTGGAAATGGAACTACAGGAACTGTTATTTGGAATAATCAGTATGAAGGCGAAGCATGGATTAAAACTTCTGCCATGAATGATTGTGGTTTAGGATCATACTCCGACTCATTACTTGTTATTGTTAGCAATCCGGTTGGGATAATAAATATGGATACTTTTAAAGTTAACATCAGTCCTAACCCTTCATCAGGAAAATTTATTCTTGTACTCTCATCCAACATAGATAAAGAAGTAGTTGTTTCCATTACAAACCAACTCGGCAGTAAAATTTATAGCTCCAGTATAGTAACTGTGAATGGTGGATTTAAAACTGTAATCGATCTTACCAATCAAAATTCAGGGTTGTATTATATGACAACCAGGACTTCAAAAGAATCGAAGACAAGTAAACTAATGCTATTGAAATAATATATAGAAACAGATAATCCTTATATAAACATAGATCAACAAAACAGATTAAATCATGAAAAAGTTTAATTTATTGATTCTGCTAGTAACTCTTGCAAGTGTTATGGTAGCTGATGAATGGGTAGAAATCAATTCAACAACACCTTCTCCCACGAAAATATCTTTGATAAGTTCTGATATCAATACTTCTACACTACAGGTTAGCCTAGATGGATACTTTTCAGAAAATGTTAAAATCAAAGGTCAAATTGCAACTAGAATGTCAATGAGTAATGGTACACCTTTGCTTAAAATCGGTGCTCCTGATGTTCCTAAAATTACAACATCTCTAGTTATTCCAGACGAAGGTGGTATGGATATTAAGATAGTTTCATCAAAATATATTGAATATAAAGATATTGATGTGGCTCCTTCAAAAGGTAATCTATACAGAAATATTAATCCATCAGATGTGGAATATGAGTACGGAATAGAGTATGATACCGATACCTTCTATCCAGGTAAACTTGCTTCCTTAAGAGACCCTCATATTATTAGAGATTTTCGTGGACAAACTGTAGTAATTTACCCTTTTCAGTACAATCCAGTTCAAAAAACCTTACGTGTATATTATGACATAATCATTGAAGTTCAACATAATAACGATATTGGAATCAACAGTTTAACAAGAAATAGTACATTAAATAAAATTAATACTTCTTTTAAAAATGTATACTCTCGTCATTTTCTGAACTATAGCGCAACATCAAGCAGATATACTCCTATTGATGATCATGGAAATATGCTTATCATATCATACGGTGACTTTATGGATGAAATGCAACCTTTCATTGATTGGAAATTAATGACCGGTATGCCTGTTGAAATCGTTGATGTGGCTACAATTGGGGGTACAGCTCAAATTAAGCAATACATCGAAAACTACTATACAAACAAAGGTGTAACCTTTATTCTTCTTGTAGGTGATGCAGCTCAGGTACCTTCAAGTAGTAATGGAGGTAATGATTCGGACAATGATTACGTTTATATGGTTGGAAACGACCATTATCCAGATGCTTTTATTGGACGCTTTTCTGCTGAAAATGAAAATCATGTTACATTACAGGTAAATAAAACCATTGAATATGAGAAAGATCCCATAACCGATCCGGATTGGTATTCAGAGGCAATTGGAATTGGTTCAAGCGAAGGCCCTGGAGATGATAATGAGTATGATTATGAACATATTAGAAATCTTCAGGCTGACTTATTGGGATATACATATTCTTATGCTTATGAGTTTTTTGATGGCAGTCAGGGAGGTAACGATGCAACAGGAAATCCTTCTCCAGCTGATATTGCAATTGCAGTAAATAGTGGAGCATCAATAATGAATTATGTGGGACATGGCTCTAACACTACCTGGGTAACTTCAGGGTTCTCAAACTCGGATGTAAATAATCTTACAAATGTTGGAAAATGGCCATTCATTTTTGATGTAGCATGTGTAAATGGAAATTTTGTGGGTCTTACTTGTTTCGCAGAAGCATGGTTAAGAGCTGAAGATAATGGTGAGCCTACCGGTGCGGTTGCTGCAATTATGTCAACAATCAATCAAAGCTGGAATCCACCAATGTGTGGTCAGGATGAAATGAATGACATTCTAACTGAACAATATCCTACTAATATTAGAAGAACCTTTGCAGGAATTGGTATCAATGGTTGCTTATTAATGAATGATGAATATGGTAGTGGCGGTGATGAGATGACCGACACATGGACTGTTTTTGGTGATCCATCCGTAATGGTACGTACTGCAACACCTCAGACTATGACAGTTTCAATGCCTCCGGCATTGTTACTTGGTACAACATCATATACTGTTACTTGTGATGCTGAAGGTGGACTTGCTGCATTAACTTCAGAAGGTGTTTTACTTTCAACTGCAATCGTTGAAAATGGGGAGGCAATACTTGAATTTGAACCAATGACAACACCAGGGTTTATCGATCTTGTAATTACGGCATTTAATTATCGTCCAACAGTTACACAAATTGATGTTATTGCTGCTGAAGGTCCATATTTACTATATGCCAATCATACAATTAATGATTCATTGGGCAATGATAATAGCCTTCCTGAATGTGGTGAAAACATATTCTTAACTGTTGGCATTGAGAATCTCGGAATTGATGATGGTATTGATGTTGAAGCAACCATTAGCTTAACGGATTCTTATATGGAAATTATTGATGATTTTGAATTATATGAATCAATTCCTGTTAATCAAACTGTATACAAAGAAAATGGTTTTAGTATTCTTCTTGCAGAAGATGTACCTGATCAACATGAACTGAATTTCACAATTACCACTGTTGATATCAATGATTCAACATGGGTAAATGAATTTTCTGTTACTGCAGCAGCTCCGATACTAACCTCTCTGGATCTAACAATTGATGATAGTCAGTCAGGAAATGATAATGGGCGTCTTGATCCAGGTGAAACCGCAATAATAATTATTAAAACCACTAACGAAGGTCATAGTATTGCTAACAATGTTACTGCTTCATTGCTAGCATATAACCCTTTTATTACTGTATTAAGCAACGACACTATACTTCCTGTAGTGGGGACATTTGGAGCTTACTACCCTGAATTCCTTGTGAGTGTTTCGAATGATGCTCCTGAAGGTGTATTAGCTGAAATGAAATATCAACTAACATGTGGAGCATACTTTGCTGAAAAATCATACTTCCCAAAAGTTGGATTAATATTAGAAGACTGGGAAACAGGCGACTTTTCAAAGTACAATTGGCACACCAGTGGTAATCTTCCATGGGTTATCAGCAATGCATATCCATTCGAAGGAAATTATGATGTAACATCAGGTGCAATTGGTGATAATCAGGATTCAGAGTTTTGGATTCAATACGAAGTTATGTCACATGATTCAATTAGCTTCTATAAAAAAGTATCCTCTGAAGTGGACTTCGATAAGCTTAAATTCTATATTGACAATGATTTGCAAGCTGAATGGTCAGGAACTTCTCAAAGCTGGACACGAGAATCTTTTGAAGTTGCCCCTGGAATGAGAAAGTTCAGATGGGTATATGAAAAGGATTATTCAGGTCAAGGAGGTGCAGATATTGCATGGATTGACTATATACAACTTCCAACAATGATGGCTACCACAGTTTATGCTGGTCCTGACGATGAATCATGTGAGAACAACAGTTTCCAATGCCTTGGATCGGCAACAAACTACACTTCCGTGCTTTGGGAAACCATGGGTAGTGGTATTTTTGAAAATCAACAAACATTGGGTGCAGTCTATGTTGCATCAGAGGATGACATTTCTGCTGGCAGCACACAACTTATTCTTAATATTATAGATGTTGATGGACTTCCAGCAAGTGATACAATGATGCTTACATTCAATGGCTTACCTAATAAAACTGCAACACCTGATGGACCTGTAACCATTGATTTACAAATTACTTCTCAAAGTGATTATACAACTGAAACTGAACAGGGAGCAGATGCATATGTATGGTCCATATATCCGGTAGATGCAGGTTCAATAATTGGTTCGGGAACAACAGGTACAGTAATATGGGACATTGATTTCGAAGGTAATGCATGGATTAATGTTGCTGGAATAAATGATTGTGGAACAGGTACTATTTCTGATTCCCTGATGGTAGAAGTGGGTAACTATGTTGGTATTGATGATGAGATTATTGCAACTATGAATATCACTCCAAATCCAAATAATGGTTTATTTACAATTTCAATATCATCAACTGATGATAACCATTATGAAATAAGTATATTAAACACTTTGGGCAAAACCATATTGAATTATGGAACCGTTGATTTCAGTAAGAGTTTAGAATCGACTATTGATTTAAGAAATACAACTTCAGGTATGTATTTTGTTGTAATTAAAAACTCCACAAATCGTGTTATTAGGAAATTATTGATTGAGAACAAATAGTAATTCATACAAACTATTCATATAATGAATGAATTATAGATAGTATGGCAACAAAATATCTATCCAACTAAGGCAACTATATTTAGTTAAGATTGTCTAGTTAATGGGCTACAAAAGCCGATCATAAAAACGATCGGCTTTTTGTTATTAAATTGACAATGCTATGGCAATTAGATATTTATATCTTTGCCATAGATTTTTCAGAATTTCATTAAAAAACCAAACAAATGAAAAGCATTCTTCTAACTATCTTAATTGCTTCCACATCACTATTTGTTAATGCTAGTGATTGGATTGATCTTAAAAAAACTGATGGTAATCCTGAGGGAGTTACCTTATTATCATCGGCTCAAAATTCATCTACAATTCATTTCAAACTTAATGGATTCTGGAAAGATAATGTGGAAACATCCAATGGTGATGCATGGGTAATTAATACTGACGGTGGAGCATCAATACTTAAAAATGGAGCACCAGACCTTCCTTTATATGCAACATCCATGATTATACCAAATCAGGCCAGGATGGAGGTTAGAATTATCTCATCTCAATATGAAGAGTTTAAGGATGTGATGATTGCTCCATCTAAAGGAAACTTACTTCGTACCATAGATCCCGAGTCTGTGGATTATGAATTTGGAAAATACTATAGTAATGATGATTTCTATCCAGGTCAATTGGGTAAATTAAGGGATCCATATATTGTACGTGATTTCCGTGGACAAACATTGCTAATCCAGCCAATGCAGTATAATCCTGTTACCAAAACTCTTAGGGTTTACTATGATATTACAATAGACGTTGTTGAAACAGGTATCTCAACAATAAATGTTCTTAATACAGAATCCAGTACTATACAAACTACATTCAATAACATTTATAATCATCATTTCATTAACTACAATGGAAATAACAGATACACTCCCCTCGAAGAAAATGGCAATATGCTAATTATTTCATATGGTGATTTTATGGATGAAATGGAACCATTTATTGACTGGAAAGTCAAATCTGGTACACCAGTTGAGATTATCGATATAGCAACCATTGGAGGAGCATCAGATATTAAACAATTTGTAAGCAATTACTATAATGATAATGGACTTACATATGTATTGTTAATAGGTGATTCACAACAAGTTCCATCAAGTACAATTGGTGGTGTTGACTCGGATGTGGATTATTCCTATGTGGTTGGAGATGATCACTACCCGGATCTCTTTGTGGGAAGGTTCTCAGCTGAAACAGAGGCTCATGTAATTACTCAGGTACAAAGAGTATTGGATTATGAACAAACTCCAATTGCTGATACTGCATGGTATACAAAGGCAATCGGTATTGCTTCCTCAGAAGGTACTGGTGATGATGGTGAATACGACTACGATCACATGAGAAATATTGGAGATAACAAACTTATACCATTTACCTACAATTATGCTCATGAGTTCTTTGATGGTAATCAGGGAGGTAATGATGCAACGGGTAATCCGAATACTACAATGGTTGCAGATGCTGTTAATTCTGGAGCTACAATAATTAATTATGTTGGCCATGGTAGCACCAGTGCTTGGTCTACTTCCGGTTTTTCCAGTAGTAACGTTAGTAATCTTACTAATACGGGTAAACTACCATTTATTTTCTCCGTAGCGTGCGTGAATGGTAACTTTGTGAATAGTTATTGTTTTGCAGAAGCATGGATGAGAGCTGAGTATAATGATCAACCATCAGGAGCAATTGCAACACTTATGTCGACCATTAATCAAAGTTGGAGTCCTCCGATGCGTGGACAAGATGAAATGAATGATATCCTTGCAGAAGCTTATACTGACAATATTAAACGAACCTTTGGAGGTATTTCAATGAATGGTTGTATGAATATGAACGATGTTTATGGCTCGGCAGGAGATGATATGACTGATACATGGACAATCTTTGGTGACCCATCACTTGAGATAAGAACTGCTATACCCCAGGAGTTGACAGTTACGCATCCTGCATCTTTATTTCTAGGAGCAACAGCAATGTCGATTACATGTGATGCAAATGGATCATTAGCAACCTTAAGTATGGATGGTGAAATTCTTGGCTCAGCCATTGTTGATGGTGGAATTGCGGAAATAACATTTGATGCGCTTTCAGTAATTGGAACTGCAGATTTTGTAGTTACATCATTTAATTATTTACCCTATATCTCAACAATCGACATTGTACCAGCAGCTGGTCCGTTTGTTGTTTATGCAATGAATACAATTAACGACATAAGTGGAAACGATGATGGATTAATGGATTACAGCGAAAACATTTTGCTAACTGTTGGCCTTGCAAATGTTGGTGTTGACAATGCAATTGGAGTTACAACTACATTAACAACCACAAGTGATTACATTGAGATTATAACAAATGAAGCAGATTATGGTGATATCCCTGCCGGAGATACAGTAGCTATTACAGATGCTTTTGCGTTTAATGTAGCAAATGATATTCCTGATGAGATAATCGCAATCTTCAATATTGTTGCAGAGGATGCAAGTGGTGCAAATATCTGGGAATCTTCATTTATGATTACAGGACATGCGCCAAACCTTACATTTACAACCTTTGTAATTGATGATTCCAATGGTAATGATAATGGTAAAGTTGACCCTGGCGAATCTGTTGATTTAGTATTAAACACGTCAAATACAGGTAGTTCAGAAGCTTATAATGTGCTTAGTGATCTAAACACATCGAGTACATACATAACAATAAATAGCGATCCACAAGTAATTGGTAATCTTGCAAGTAATGAATCCGTGGAGATAATATACAATATCACAGCCCAGGGTGATACACCTGATGGAACTCCTGTTACATTTATTCTGGATTTACTTGCAGACCATGATATAACAGGCCAAGGTGAATTTTTTACCATTGTTGGCCAAAAGCCAGTCCTGATTCTTGACCTTGCAAATAGCAATTCTTCTGATACCATGCAGGCCTGTTTTACAAGCCTCCAGGTGGGTAATGATCTTGTTACAAACTGGTCGGATGAACTTGACACCTACAAATCCGTATTCGTACTATTGGGTATATATCCAAACAACTATGCCCTTTCTAATGCAGAAGGTAGCCTACTAAAACAATACCTTGAGAATGGAGGTAGAGTTTATATGGAAGGTGGAGATGCCTGGGCTTTTGATCCTCAAACAAGTGGACATGAGTTATTTCATATTGATGGTGTTACGGATGGTTCAGGTGATTTAGGAACAATAGAAGGTGACGATCTAGGAATAATGCAAGGCTATTCTTTCGATTATGATGGTAACAATAATTATATCGACCATATTATGCCAAAGTCCGGTGCGTACATTATTTTCAGTAATCAAAACCCTGATTACGGCACTGGAGTTTCCTATGAAAATGATATATATAAAACAATTGGTACATCATTTGAATTCTCTGGATTAGCCAATGGTGATGGATCAACCAAAGATGGTGCTATGGCTGAAATACTATATTTCTTTGGAGTTGATTATATGTGGACTGACATTAATGAGGAAGAAATAAATTCCAATTTTGATGTTGTTGCATTTCCAAACCCCACAAATGGAGAAGTAAATATCAGGTTTAACCTTGAAGAGAATAGTAGAGTAGAACTCTCAATTCTTGATCTTAGTGGAAGATTAGTATATGAAAGCTCAAATGAGAGCATCCTTTCAAAGGGTGATCATTCATTCACATGGGATTCAAAAACTGTTGATTCTGGGATATACTTTTACAGATTGACCATAGGTAACAAATCCATAACCAAGAAAATTGTGGTAAATAAATAGCATAAAATAAAAATCCGACCTTATGTATAAACTCGCATCAGGTCGGATTCTTTATTAGTTTTCTTTCGCTTTATTACTCTACAGTAACAGACTTGGCTAAATTTCTTGGCATGTCAACATTACATCCCCTCAATACAGCTATGTGATATGCAAGTTTCTGAAGAGGAATCGAAGCAAGAATAGGAATTAGGAACTCTTCCGTTTTTGGTATTTCAATTACATAATCAGCTATTTCTGTTACAGCAGTATCGCCTTCTGTAACAATAGCAATTACATTTCCTTTACGTGCTTTAACCTCCTGTATATTGCTCACAACCTTTTCATAGATGCCCAACTTAGGAGCAATAAATACAACAGGCATATTCTCATCAATAAGAGCAATGGGACCGTGTTTCATTTCTGCTGCAGGGTAACCCTCAGCATGAATATAAGATATCTCCTTAAGCTTTAAAGCCCCTTCCAGAGCAACTGGGAAACTATATCCTCTTCCCAGATATAGGAAATTATTTACATCCTTATATCTTTTGGCTATTGTTTCAGTAAGTCCATTTGATTGCAGTACTTGTTCAACTTTTTCAGGAAGATTTTCCAGTTCATGCAATAGCTGCATAAATTTTGTCTTTGGAATTGATCCCTTTAGCTGAGCAAGACGCAAGGCCATTAATGTTAGCACCGTTACCTGAGCTGTAAATGCTTTAGTTGAAGCCACACCTATTTCAGGTCCGGCATGAGTATATGATCCTGCATGTGTTGCCCTTGCAATTGAAGACCCAACCACGTTGCATATTCCAAGTATCGTAGCTCCTTTACTTTTTGCAAGCTCAATGGCAGCTAGAGTATCTGCTGTTTCACCAGATTGTGAAATAGCAATTACAATATCATCTTCGGTTATTATTGGATTTCTATATCTGAATTCAGATGCATATTCCACCTCCACTGATACTCTGGCAATATCTTCAAAAAGATACTCTCCAACTAATCCGGCATGCCATGAAGTTCCACATGCAACAATAATTATTTTATTTGCTGTGAGAAGTTTCTGTTCGTAATCAATAATACCACCCAAAGAAACATTACCGGTAAGGGCATTGATGCGACCTCTCATACTATCTCTTATTGAACGAGGCTGCTCATATATTTCTTTCATCATGAAATGGTCATAACCACCTTTTTCAAGTTCTCCAAGATTCCATTCCAATTGTTGAACGTAAGGAGTTTTTTCTTGATTTGTTGTGGTTCTGATTTTAAATTTTTCACCACGTGTTAGAACTGCTATTTCTTCATCTTCAAGATATACAACATTCTTAGTGTACTCTACAATGGGTGTTGCATCAGATGCAAGATAATAATCATCTTCACCAATACCTATTACCAAAGGGCTTCCTTTACGCGCCGCAATCAATGTATTTGGATGTTCATCTGATAGGATTACAATTGCATATGCACCTACTACCTGACATAGAGCTATTCTTACAGCCTCATCCAAAAGTACATTCTCATTAATCCTAATATCTTCAATAAGGTTAACAAGGACTTCGGTATCAGTATCTGATTCAAAAACATATCCTCTGGAAACAAGCTCTTCCTTTAGAACAGCATAGTTTTCAATTATTCCATTATGAATTAGAGATATGGATTTTGATTGTGAGAAATGAGGGTGTGCATTTATTTTATTTGGTTCACCATGGGTTGCCCATCTGGTATGTGCAATACCTGCTTGTCCATTGGTATCTTTATCAACTATAAAGTCTTCAAGTTCAGAAACTTTTCCTTTTGTTTTAAACGTTTGAATTTTCCCATTTAGCAACGATATCCCAGCACTGTCGTATCCTCTGTATTCAAGCCGTTGTAATCCTTTAATTAAAATTGGACGGGCTTGCTTGTAACCAATATAAGCTACTATTCCACACATAAGTTCTTAGTTTTATATTACAAATATAAACGAAAAGAGCATTCCACATATAATAATGAATGATGATTCAATAGGGATACTATAAATCAGTAAATAATATTTCCAGTTTGATTCCGGTAGAGTCGGTAGTAAGCTCATTTCCTTCAAAAATATACCTTTCAGCACGAACTGAACCGCCATATACAAACAAATACAAACCATTGTTACTAATGGTAGTATCGCTGATAAGAGATTGTATATATCTGGTAATTCTAAACTCATATTTATTAGCTGAGCTATTATAAACACCATCAAAGTATAGTTCTCCTTCAGCCTGATCAATAAGAGGCACACCAACACCATCATCTCCGATACTAACTAATGATAGTTGCGCTGGCGCACCAAAAAACTCATCATTATCTATACCGGGAAGTACTAGTTTTGCCTCATTGATGGCAACATTTTCCTTTAATGCCCATTTTCTAATATGTGGGAATTTAACTTTTGATTGTACTCCACCATATCCTTGTACGTAATACTTCTGCCTTCCCAAGGTTGTATCACCATCTATTAATTGGGCTTTAAAATCTGGGGACGCTGTGTTATAATTATGTTCATACTTATTCACAGTAGCTGTTGATGTAGCAACTATATAATCGTATCTTAATTTTTGATCTGTTGTATCTGTATCATCATGATAATATAAAGACAACATAGAATATTTCGAGGTAAGACCCAGATAAACAATACATCCATCCTCATATATTGGCTGTGATTGCACAAATAGACCAGGGAAAAATGCTTGGAATGTCTCATCATCTTCCATTTCATCCTCAGTAGCACTAATCAACTTCTGACCCAAAGCCGGATTCAGATCCGTAAGATTTATTCTTAATGCTGGAGGTAAAATTAAACTGTCAATCATTAAACTATCACTTATTTGTGGAACAAACGAGTAATTGGAATAATCATTGGAACCTATGGGTCCTTGAAAATTTGAATAATAAACGCTATCACCACTTAAACCTTCAAGCATTTCATAAGTATGAACAGTAAGAGTACTGTTTGTATCCCCATAATAACCACCATAATGCATCTGTAGAACAAGGGAGTCAAGCACAGCTGATTCACCAAAAACTTTACCCGGTACCGACATAATAAACTGCGAATAAAAACCTGCTGTTGTACTACCAAAAACAGGATCACGAAGGCTGCCAAGAGCATTTACCGTTAATCTATCAGTTCTAATGGAATCCATTAGAACAGAATATGCATAAATCGATGATGTATCCGTAAAAGCTACATTTAGCTTACTATCTTCTGGTTGAATTACATACCCAATTTGTCCTGGATCTTTCGCACAGGAACTAAAAATTGCAGATATGATAATTAGGGATATAAGGCTTGATACTATGTAAAGCCCTGTGGTACTACTCTTCTCCAATAATCTTGTCATAAAACTCATTGTAGGCAACATAAAAGTTTTCTTCATCAATAAAATCCAACATCGGTTTTCCGGAAGCCTTAGCATATTCAAGTATTTCAGGATTCAACTCTTCACTACCTTGAATTAATGCATCCGAGCGATCAATCGCACCTTTCATCAACGAAACGTAAGTTCCCTCACTATAGTGTTTGAGTTCTTCTTTGGTTAATCCTTTTGTGACCATTTTCTCTGTAAATCCCGGTTTGAAACTCTCAGAAAAATCATCATTATACATTGAAAATATGATTTTTAAATCACTAAATATTGGGTTATCTTTGTAAGCCGTTCTAATATAAAGAGGGATAAGACTTGAGAACCAACCGTGAGCATGAACAATATCAGGTGCCCATCCTAGTTTCTTCACTGTCTCAAGAACTCCTTTTGAGAAAAACACTGTTCTTTCATCATTATCTTCAAAGAAGACTTCCTTCTTATCTCTAAATAAAAATTTACGGTGGAAATAATCCTCATTATCAATGAAATATACCTGCATTCTAGCTTGTTGAATGGAGGCTACTTTGATAATTAGCGGGTGGTCAATGTCGTCAATAATAAGGTTCATA
>CALCGQ010000373.1 GCA_937901015.1 uncultured Bacteroidota bacterium
CGGTGGGTAGCATTATTCTTTCTTGATTTTTTGGCAACTTTTTTATCAAAAAAAAGTTGTAAGAATAAAAATACTTATACTCTTAACAACTAGCTACTATTTTATTTTGAAGATATTTTTTTCTTCACATTATTTTTGTTTTAGTTTATTTAGTCCCCAGATTATTGCTTGATCCCTACAACTCTCTCAACTTGTAACACCTCCATCATTTTTTCAACAACCGAAATATATTCTGCTGGAAAGATAAGATGATGGTTGCCCAGACCATTATTTTTTAGCAAAGCTGTTTGTTCATTGGAGGTTCTAAATTCTATTTGTGTACGACAAGCGAATGAATGAGACGGTGTTTCAATAATTTGTCCTTCCAGCAACATATACTTATCCAAACTATTATTGATTCGGAAAACACCATATTCACCCTTGATGAATTTACCTTGAATAGCTGTTCCGCAATTGCTTTCATAATGTGTAGTAATATTAAAGGAAGTAAGATGCATTAATGGTGCAGTACAATGGGCAAATAATATGGAATCGTGTTTAATCTCAGCCACGTTTGCCTGCCATGGAATTATTCCACTAACTGCCTTAATAAGCATACTACCAATCATACTACAAACATCACCTTCGCATGCGGCAACTGTATTTTTAGTATTGATAACAGCAAGTGGTAAGCAGGCTGTTACTTTGTCATTTCTAACCATGGAAAAACATTCCACACTAATTGCTGATAGATCATACTGAGTTATTATTCTGTCAAGTAATTCATAAACTCTGGCAGTTTCTACAAGATTCTTTTCAGCAATATCAGGAAAAAAATTGATCAACTCTTTTGATGGCTCACATGAATTATAATCACCCAATTCGCTCCAGGGTAGGCGTAACAATTGTACACCAAGACGTTCCCTTACAAGCTCATTATCAATGTCGGAATTTATTAACCAATCGGAAATCTCTCCAATTACTGCGGCTTTCTGTCCAGATAGTAATTCAACGGCATGATAAACATTTTGAACCTTCTCAAATTCTTCAAATGCACCCGTCATCATAACATCAATAACACTCACCCGTTTTCCTTCGGATCTAAAATAAGATGCAATCTCCATGGTTGCAGCATATGAATTACTTTCTCTATGACATAGAAGGATAATATTGGGTTCCTCATTAACAATCTCTTTGGCAATTTGCTCAGAACCACCACTGGCAACAAATAAGATCCCTCCGTATTCATTTTGAATCTTATAATTCTTGTCCTTAAAAAAATCGTCTAATATTGAAACTGAACGACTTCTTAGATCTTGATCATCTACGCTATAGGAAATATATGTAATCTTGTAGTTCATCGATATATATTAAGTAGGCTACTATACCCCGGTCCGGTGACAAAAATAAAGATTTAGGTTATATCAAGATGAAAATCTAATATATAATCCAATCCATATTCCAGAATAAAAGTCATACATTTATTATTGATATAACATTGTTGTATTCCATACAAAATTGATCCAACTCAAACACTTTGGAAAGGTCATATTTCCTTATTTTACTATATTTGCGCGTCAAGAAATTAACTTTAGTAAGTATCAATTTTAATAAGAACACCATGTCAAATAAAGCACTAAAAAACATCTGGTCAAATAATTATAATACAGCTCCTGATCAACTTGAGAAAATGGCCAATGTTCAGGGTTTAATTAGTGCTTTCAATGCAAATATTGATGCTGTTATTAAAGTTAGTGGTAAAAAAATTGAAGAGATTATTTCAACATTTAGTTTTGATCAAAAAGAATTAACAAAAGCAGATGAAAGAAACATACAGAATATTGAAGATGTTTTTCGTGGTTTCATACTCTGTTTTAAAGGTGGTATAGCTGAAGAATGGTTAATCCAAAATGTAGAGACTTTTGATTGGTTAGTTGAGTATCTTGGTTACGATAAGATACAGATGGGAGGCCAGGGAGGTATTGTAGCTAATGTAATGGGAGTTTGTAAAGTAAATCCTGTTTACGTTCATGGTGCTTCAATACCA
Organism: uncultured Bacteroidota bacterium; assembly: GCA_937901015.1. GTDB lineage: Bacteria > Bacteroidota > Bacteroidia > Bacteroidales > F082. The sequence goes on from CALCGQ010000373.1 coordinate 2,027, forward strand.
AAAGAACAAGCCAGTTTATTTCTTGATCTACCAAATTTACAATCGGTTGGTAGTGATGGAAAACTAAAAAAAGCAAATGAAATCGCAAGAGATAATGATACTCCTCTTATTCATTGGATCATTGAATTCGACAAGGGTGACAAGATGACAATTAATGGAGAGACAATAGTTTGTCCTAAATCAAACAGATTTATTGCCACTTACGACCCGCTAAACTTCCAACTACATATTGACGAAGATTTTGCCAACACTATGACCAAGCCTAATATTAAGAATGAATTTATTATTCTTTCAGGATATCAAATGTTAACGGAAAAATTTGCTGATGGAGCCAAAGGTATTGACAGAATTGATGCTTCAATGGAAGTTATTAAACAATGGAGAGAAAATAATCCAAATAGCACTCTTCATTTTGAAATAGCTTCAACACAAGATAAAGTAATCCGTAAATATTTGCTTGACAACTTAGCTCCCGTTTCCGACAGTATTGGTTTTAATGAAAGAGAGCTCATCGATTTACTTGAGGTAATGGGTGAAAAAGACCTAGCCCATGAATGTGAAATGGATACGAGCAGTACTAATCTTTTTAGGGGCATGATGAAGATATTTAAACATTCAGGTTGTCCACGTCTTCAGCTTCATATGTTTGGTTTATATATCACCCTACAGAAAAAAGGCTTTAAAATAAGCGCTGTACAAAATAGAAATGGAATGCAATTGGCTGCGGTAATTGCTGCCGGAAAAGCAGGAACTGGTTCTATTAATAGCTACGATGTTCTACTATGGGCAAAGGACGAAGAAGTTTCAGATGTCGGTTTAGACGAATTGTCCAGTTTATCGGACCATATTAGTGATGAGTTTGGAGAAAATGATCTGCTTCAAACTGGTATCTTTTGTACAGATGAGTTAGAGATAATAGCCGTACCAACAATTATTATTGATAAACCCATAACTTTGGTGGGTATGGGTGATACAATTTCTTCAATATCATTGGTTGCTGCCAGATAAGGGATCGTCCTTGCGAGAAAGTATGACGAAGCAATCTCAATAAAATAAGGTTAAAAGAGATCGCGTCGCTACGCTCGCGATGATGTTAAACCCTTAACTTCATGACATTGTTCGGATTGAGGAAAAACAATAAAATGAATTTTTTGCCCCCAGAAATATTGACTGATCCTAGATAACCTTATTTTATTCAGAATCAAGAATTTTCATAAATCCACAGAAGAAGGAATTGATTTCAATATGAATTACTCTGTTTTCCTATAACTTAATATCGCCCACCCATAGAATACTACTGCAAACGAAATAAGAGCAATTAACTGTGTTCTTAATTCGCTCAAATTACTTCCTTTTAAGTAAACCAATCGAAGAACTTCAATTATATATTTTAACGGACTGAAGTTACTAATCATCTGAGCCCAAGGTGGCATATTTGCTACTGGTGTATATAATCCACTCATAAAGATAAATGTAAGCACAAAAAAGAACATCATAAACAATGCCTGCTGTACTGTGGTAGCATAATTGGAAATTACCAGGCCGAATCCTGAGAAAGCTATAATAAAAAGGGTTGCGAAAAAATAGATAAGGGCTAAACTACCTAAGGGTTCTAACCCCCAATAAAGCAAGGCTATTAACATCCCTATTGAAAGTACTATATATCCGATGATCCAATAAGGTATGAGTTTAGATAGTATAAAAGTCCATTTCTTAACCGGAGTAACATTTATTTGTTCAATGGTTCCACTTTGCTTTTCCCCTACAATATTAAAAGCCGGCAAAAAACCACACACCATAGCAAGTATCATAATCAACAATGCAGGTACCATAAATACTTCATACTTCAGAGTTGGGTTATAGCGATATAGTGGTATCAACTCCATATTTGGGATACTAACATTATCCACAATTTTAAGGTGCTCCATTCGAATTGCTCCATTATACTCCGCAATAATATTTGCCAAATAGGCACTTCCCAGTCCTCCTTTATTACCGTTAACAGCATTGGCAGATATCATTAAGTCAGCTTTTTGATATTTAACCAAATCTCTCTCAAAATTTAATGGTATTTCAAGTATTAAATCTGATTCATCGGACTCAACACTCTCCATCGCTTCTGAATAATTATCGCTTACATTGCTAATTCTGAAATAGCCTGATGACTGAACTTTTTGTATTAGGCTTTGGGAATAACTACTTTTATCATTATCAATTATACTGAGATTTATGTTCTTTACATCAAAGTTAGCCGCATAAGGAAAAATAATCATGGCCACTATGGGGAGCATAAATATAAGCCTGGGAATAAACGAATCACGTTTAATCTGCTTGAACTCTTTTTCTATCAGGTATCTAAGCATAGCTAATCCAATCTGATTTTAAATTTCTTTAAACTAAGTGTGATAAGTACTACAGCCATTGCTCCTAGAACCACTAATTCTTTCATTATTGAGGTTATTCCAAGACCTTTTATCATAACGTTTTTAACTGCGACTATAAACCATTTTGCTGGGACAATCTGTGCAATTCCTTGAAGCAATAGAGGCATATTTTCAATTGGAAACATTAAGCCCGAAAGCAACACTGTGGGCAAAAGTAATCCCATGACCGAAATCAGAAGCGCAACGATCTGTTTATCAACCAAAGATGATATGAGAAGTCCCAGAGCAAGTGAAACAAAAATAAATAACAATGCCAACCCATAAAGCAGAAATAGACTACCTACAATTGGTATTTCTAAAGCATACACAGATAATAATAATACTGTGGTGAAATTGACTATTGAAATTGCAAAATATGGAATAACCTTGGATAGGATAATCAACAAGGGAGGCATCGGCGATACTAGTATTACTTCCATTGAACCCAATTCCTTTTCTCTTGCAATTGAAACAGATGTCATCATTGCACATATTAACATTAATATCATTCCCATTACTCCAGGGACTGTATTATATGAACCTTTTAGAGTTGGATTATATAATAACTTGACCTCAGTGTGTATTTGATAAGGAGGCATTCCAGTTGCTCCCATCTGGTCTTGTTGATAAGACGCAACTAATCTACTGGCATAAGATGTGAGAGTTGATGCTGTATTAGGGTCTGTGCCATCTGCAATAAGTAGAATTTGAGCATCACCTGTATGAAGCATATTCTCATAGAATTGCTCGCTAAAAACAATCACTAAAGCTATCTTACCTTCCTGGAAAATAGTTTCTATGTCAGCAGGATCATCAATATAAGTCTCAAGTGTAAAGTAATCGCTAGTCTTGATTTTATCTATTATTTTCTGTGTAGCTAAGTCATGTGAAGGATCATAAACAGCAAATTTTGCATTCTTTATTTCAGTACTTATCCCAAAACCAAATAGTAGAGTCATTAAAATTGGCAATACAAGAAGGATTATCATCGTCCATGTATCTCTAACAATATGATAAAACTCCTTTTGTATAAAAACTAAAAACTTCTTCATCCTTATTCGTTTTTTGCCCCTCTTGCTAACTGAAAAAATACTTCATCCATGGATTCTACATTAAACGTACTCTTTAGATTTTTCGGACTATCCAATGCTTCTATTTTACCATCAACCATTATGGAAACACGGTCACAATATTCAGCTTCATCCATATAATGAGTTGTTACAAAAACTGTAATCCCCCTGTCGGATGCATCATAAATTAATTCCCAAAACTGACGGCGCGTTGCAGGATCAACTCCACCTGTTGGTTCATCTAAAAAAACAATCTTTGGTTCGTGAAAAATTGAAGCTGAGAAAGATAGTTTTTGCTTCCATCCTAATGGCAAAGCTTTAACCATTGTGTTCTTTTCATCCATAAACCCCAAAGTAGTTAATAGTTTATCTATTCTTGGTTCAATTTCCTTTTGTGGAACTCCATAAATACCTCCAAACAAACGTAGATTCTCCCATACTTTCAAATCTTCATACAAGGCAAATTTCTGACTCATATATCCAATGTTCTTCTTAATATCTTCGGGATTCTTGTTTATATCAAAACCTGCAACTGTACCTTTACCCGAAGTTGGTGTACTCAACCCACAAAGCATACGCATTGCTGTTGTTTTTCCAGCACCATTTGCTCCCAGAAAACCAAATATTTCTCCCTTTTCAACCTCCATTGAAATTGAATCAACAGCAGTGAAACTGCCGAACTTTTTTGTTAGTTTATCTGTTTCAATTACTTTCATGATGACTTGCTTAATTCCAAGAAACAATCTTCTATACTTGCTTTAATAGAGTTAATCTCAATTGAGGTATGCCCTTTTCCAACCAAATAACTCTTTAACTCTTCAACACTCAAACCCTTTACTGTAACATGGTGAGTATCGCCAAAGGCGAAACTGGTAATTATCTTATTATTTGCTCGCAAATCCTTTAATAAACCAGACATATTTGAACTCTTCACTGACCAAAGTTCACTATCAAAAGCGTTGACAATATTTTCAGGCGTATCAATCTTCATAAATTCACCATCTTGAATTAGGGCAATCCTATCACATAGGCTGGCTTCATCCATATAGGGGGTGGATACAAGTATTGTTATGCCTTCTTTCTTTAACTTCTTAAGCATTATCCATAATTCCTTACGAGAAACAGGATCAACGCCAGTTGTTGGTTCATCCAAGAAAAGTACCGTTGGCTCATGAATCAATGCACAACTCAAAGCCAATTTCTGTTTCATACCTCCTGATAAAGCACCGGCTCTACGTTTTTTAAAAGGTTCAATTTGCTTGTAGATATCTTCAATCAGATGATAATTCTCCTCAATTGTAGTATTAAAAATTGTAGCAAAAACCTTAAGATTCTCTTCAACACTAAGGTCCTGATAAAGGGAAAAGCGCCCTGGCATATAACCAACCTTCTTTCGAATATCTTTATATTCTTTAATTACATCGTTTCCATCAACCTTTGCCTCTCCCGAATCAGCCAAAAGCAATGTAGTTAGGATTCTAAACAATGTTGTCTTCCCTGCTCCATCTGGTCCGATAATACCGAATATTTCTCCTTTTTCCACTTCAAAACTAACGCCCTTTAATGCTTCAACTTTGCCATAGTTACGCTTTATATTATTAACAGAGATGGAACTCATCTATTCAGTAATTTTAATTCCACCATACATACCAATCTTTAAAAACCCATTATTCTGAACTGCAATTTTTACAGCATAAACCAAGTTGGCACGTTCATCTTGTGTTTGAATGGTTTTTGGTGTAAACTCCGATTTACTGGATATCCATGTGATCTTGCCTTCATATTCCTTATTCCCATCTTTACCAAATTCAGCAAGCACCTTCACAATCTGACCCGTACTAATTTGAGCCAACTGGTCAGAAGTAACATAAGCTCTAAGAATCATTTTCTCCATATCAGCCACCTTAAACAATGGTTTACCAACACCTGTTAATTCTCCTTCCTCTGCATATTTAATAAGTACTGTACCATTAATTGGGCTTGTAATTGTACTTCGCTCTATTAAGTCATTTACAAGATCGATTTGTGCATCTAGAGCTAAACTTTGAGTATCAATTGCATCAGTGGCAATACGAAGACTGGTTTTTTTAGCTACTAAATTTGCTTTAAGCACATCCAATTTTGCATTGATATCGTCAAGCTGCTTCTGCGTTGCAACACCTCCTTTTAGTAACCGTTCTATTCGCTTTTTTTCAAACTCAACATTTGCAATTTCAGCTTCTAAGGAGTTTAGCTGAGTCTGCACATCTGGTCTACTTGAAAGCAATGCCGCTTTATTGGCAATAACCTGAAGTTTATTTAAATGCAACTGAGCACTATCAATTTGACCAAGATATTGATCTTTCTTCACAGTTTCACCCTCCTGAACGATAAATGAAAGTAGTTTCCCTGAAGATTCTGCTGATGTTATTATTTCAGTAGCCTCGAATACGCCAGAGGCATCTACTCCATTATTATTGGATTTACATCCATAAAATAGAACTATCAATAATGGAAATATGTAATTAAGTGCTTTCATCTTATTATTGTTTTTTAATTCCCTGATTGATTTAGGTATTGATATGTTTTCATTAGATATTGAATCTCATGCATTATCATCATCTGCTTGGCCAAATTTTCATCAACCATACGATCTAGAAACTGCGACATTGTAGCAATTCCATTTTCATATTTTACAGAATAAGAATCTTTTATGCTGGTTTTCAGTTTTAATATCTCCTTATCCTGTTCAATGGAATTATGTAATCTTTTTAATTCAATATCAGTCTGCGTAAGCTCCAGGTTTGTATTGAAAAGAAATGTTTCCTTCTGATTTTGAATTCTGCTAAGGTTTATATTCGTTAGTTTCTTATTATTTCCATTCTTATATAATGGCGATAAACTCCAACTAACACTCACCCCGGCTACAACAATATTTGTAATATCAGATGTGCCAAATTCGATTCCAGGTGTTAAAAAAGTACCAAATGCTAGTACTCCGAACTTTGGAAAGAGCATTGCTTTATTTAACTGTGCACTAGCTTCAACTAGAGACCGTTGATTATTAAACTTTGCTAATTCGGGGCGATTATTATTCAATCCATAAATACTTGTAGCAACAACAGGACGAATAAATAACTCATTATCATTAATATCCTCTCCTATCATTGCTGACAATATCTTTACATAAGCCATCTTATTATACACTAATTCTGATCGCTTTTGCTCAACATTAATTATTTCCACCTTCAATTCATCAGCATCAGACTTATAGGCTGTTCCATTATCAATGGCTTCCTGTATAAGTTTTTGATTTCGATGTAAGGTTTCTTTATGCAGATTCAGTTGAGAAATCTGTTCCTCAATAAGAAGAACTCCAAAATAAAGATTATTAACTCTATCCCTAAGTTGATAAAGGTTCACATCCATATCAGCCCTTTCGATCTGAGAATTTGCTTCAATAATACCTTTACTTGCCTTTGTCATTCCTCCATCCCAAATTACCTGATTAATTTGCCCTATGGTAATTAGGTTAGCTTGAGCTGATGAGGAAGAAGATGCTCCGGGCTGTGATAAACTTGGCATTCCGTCAACAATACCTCCAATCAAAGTAATATCAAACTGTGGCAAGTATGCTTTATTTGCATTTGAAAGAGATATTTCTCTGGATTGTTCGATCAATCCATATTGCTGTATTAATGGATAGTTTGCCAAAGCTTTAAAATGACAAGAGTCCAGGCTCAATTGAGCCATAACTATATTCTGCCCCATTATCAAAAACAAGGCTGCTAATACAATGTTTTTTATCTGTCGTACTTTCATATTATCACGTATTAAGGTCGTAAACTATTAAGTAACATATCTACATTCTCTTTTCTTCGATTAGCAATTAGATTCTCATACATATCATCTGTTAGTCCAACAAAAGACTTCATTATGGGTCCTATTATAAATATTGAGATATTTAAAGCAAGCATGGAGTAAATCAAATCAATGATTTTTATGGGGCGTATATTACCCAAGGCTATTTCCTTATCAAGCTCCTCTTGGAAGTTTGCAAAAACTTTGGCAGGAAGGTTCCCTAGCTTTTCTTTCATGGAATCAAGACGTTTTGGGTTAGTATTCAGCTCATATGCAATTAGCATTGGAAGCTTTGGGTTTTCATGCAGCATATCAAAATGCGACTCAATTTTCAACCTTAGTTTCTCTTCAAAGCTCAAGTCTTCTTGGCTTATTTCTAGAATACTAGATGCAAACGCTTCAAATTTTCCAGCAAAAACAGCCTCAAATAATCGTTCTTTAGTCCTAAAATAATAATGTACAAGAGCCTGATTGCAGCCAGCTTCTTTGGCAATCTCGGTGGTTGATGTTGAAGCAAACCCTTTATCAAGAAATAACCGGGTTGCTGCATCAACAATTGCCTTCTCTTTATCATCTTTAATAATCATATTTAATAGCTCTATTAAATAGCAAATTTAAATACTTTTATTAAACAACCTAATGAAATCGAAATAAAATCGAATTAAATTAAAAATACCCTTTAACAATGAAAATAAAGCATGAGAAAAATTCACACTAACTTAAGTAACTATTAGAACTAGTTCTTGAGCAAAGCAATTCTGTCAGACTTACGCTAGTTTATGCACACGAAAAATCTTGCGCTTATTTAAGATCCCATAATCGTTTATTTGCGAGCGAAGCGCGGCAATCTCAAGATGAACTATCGCTGCTTTAAGAGTCCACGCTTAAAGTTTCGGCTCATTATTTCAAGCGTGGACTCTTGAAACGGTGCCTACTAACACAATCTAGCTCAAGCTGAAGCAACAGATATAGGGTTAGGACTTGGACTTTGGTTTGTATATGCATTATAATAATAACAAAGCGCGCGAAATACGCGCGCTATCTTAGTATAACACCTTAAA
>CALCGQ010000374.1 GCA_937901015.1 uncultured Bacteroidota bacterium
TAGTGAGTTTACTGCTACTTCTGACATATCTATTGTATTAAAGTTTTTTATTTTTTTAGGGCTGCAAAGATAAGAATAATTCTAAATAATAATCATTTGGCATTTAATTCATTACAAGTTTATTGATCAATTGAAAAAAGCAATAAAATTATACCTATTTGATTTACTTACTAGTGAACATTGCCAAAGAGTCAATTGCTCAACTTTGTAACAAATAGATTTAAATTACGTGACTTATTGGTTGAAGTAACTATCTTATTAATTTACCTATTTTTATATATAACAATGTATTTATCATAAAGTTCATTCACTAAATAAAAAACATATGACTTAACTCTTTAAATGTCTCTTTTCTTATCCTGTGGATACTACGAAATTCCATATAAGTACTGTATGGTAATAAATTATACTTCTGTTGTAATAACATGTCCAAATTAAAGTTATTCCATAATATGATTTTAACTCAATATATTATCAGCTAACAAAAATGAAAAGAAGCTTGTTGTAATATTCCTTTATGGAAGCCAAAGAATATCCGTCATATTTATTATCAGATACAATGGCATCTCTATAACTTAGTATCTTTTCAGTATTGGGATTATACTCCAATACTTGACTCTCAAAGCCTGTATTACCTGAAAAGATCCATAAATACTTATCTTTAATTTGGGCAACTTCTGTTATTACCATTCCATTTTCATAAGCTTTTTTTATCTCATCTTTTGGATATTTTGAACCTAAAGCCCATCCTTGATTTAAATTCAATCCATATGAAGTAACAATATAATATTTATCATCAAAGGTTTTTAGTTCGGTAATATCCCATCCTCTTTTCCACTGACTTATGATGAAGTTCTTAAGGCTATCCCAATCTTCGAACATGGAAAAATTTTGATCTTTCACTCCAGTATTTTTAGTAATGTGAAACTCCCAACTACCATCATGGTTATACATCCCAATAATATATTTACCATTCTTACCTATTCCATTGTTTTCTTGGGGATGCCAAGTATGAACAGTTGTTAAATCTTGCCAATTGGTACCCAGAGAATTTACAGAAATGTAATAACCTTCATGTTGGATCATGGAAGTTGTAAATAAACCCACATGCTTTCGGCTGATTTTTCGAAATTCTTCCTTTGTTTCACATATTCTTAAAGTCTGAATATCATATTGTTTAGGCAGCATATATTCCTTTTTTCTCAAAATTAAGAAAAAAGAACCTTACTTGCAATTAAGATATGCTATTTATAACGAAACTAATTAGTTAGGCTATTTTTCGTGTGAAAGTCGATTGTAAATCTCTTCGGTTTCCTTTTCAAATCCAGGTTTACCAAGAAGTGCAAACATATTCTTCTTATAGGCCTCAACACCTGGCTGATCAAATGGATTAACATCTAGAATATACCCACTAATTGCACAGGCAACTTCATAGAAATAAACTAGTTGTCCCAGGGTATCTTCACTTATCTCAGGTATGGTGATTCTTAAGTTGGGAACCTCACCATCAACATGTGCAAGAGTAGTACCAGTTTCGGCCATATGATTTACCTCATGAAGGCGTTTTCCGGCGATATAGTTTAAACCATCCAGATTCTTTTTATCCTCTGGTACTCGAAGTTCTTTGGCTGGTTTTTCAACTGAAATAACTGTTTCAAACACATTTCTTAATCCTTCTTGAATATATTGGCCCATTGAATGCAAGTCGGTAGTAAACCCAACTCCTGCTGGGAATATTCCCTTATTTTCCTTTCCTTCACTCTCACCGTAAAGTTGCTTCCACCATTCGGTAACATAGAATAGTTTGGGTTCATAGTTCACAGTTATCTCAACAGTTTTACCCTCATTATACAATGCATTTCGAGTAGCAGCATAGGCTGATACGGGATTATCAGAAATATATGATGTGGATTCAACATGTTCCTTCATCTTAATTGCTCCACCGATAAACTCCCTAATATTAAATCCTGCAACTGCTATTGGCAATAGTCCAACTGGTGTAAGCACCGAGTAGCGACCTCCAACATCATCAGGAACGATAAATGTTTGGTAACCCTCTTCATCTGCTAACTGTTTCAATGCACCACGATCTTTGTCGGTTATTGCAATAATACGATCACGTGCATCCAGTTTACCATATTTGTTTTCCAAATGGGTTTTCAATAATCTAAAGGCAATGGCAGGCTCCGTTGTTGTTCCTGATTTTGATATTACCGTCAATGAATAATCATGATCATCAAGTACCTTTAGCAGCTCAGCTGTATAATCTTCACTAATATTTTGACCAGCATACAAAATAATAGGATTACCATCATTTTGATTTAACTGGGCAAATGAGTTTGAAAGAGCTTCAATGATTGCACGAGCTCCCAAATATGATCCACCAATTCCAATTACCACAAATATTTTCGATTTTACCCTTATCTCTTCCGCTAACTCTTCAATCTTTGTTATCAACTCTTCATCAATTTCAGAAGGTAGTTCAACCCATCCTAAAAAATCATTTCCTTTACCGGTTTTCTCCTTTAGTGCCTTAAAATGTGTATTAATTTGTTTCTGAAAATCAACTACATCCCTTTGATCTATTGCATCCAATGCATTGGTATAATCAAACTTTAAATCTATCATGGTTTTTTGTTTTGGTACTTCATATAAAAGCGGTCGTGAAACTATGAATTTTTCCAATATGAACTAACATATTAACGTTATTTTTGAGTTAACAAAATTGAAGTACTTTTGCAAAAAACTTACATGCATGGAGGATTCAAATTATAAATTAACCCCACTTTCAGAGTTGGGTGAGTTCGGACTTATTGACAAGATAACTGAAGGTATTGAAACTAAAAACAAATCAACACTTTTTGGTATTGGTGATGACGCTGCAGTAATACAACCTGGTGGCTCTAAAGTAACATTAATCTCGAAGGATTTATTATTAGAGGGGGTGCATTTTGATATGATGTATACTCCAATGAAACACTTAGGATATAAATCTGCTGTTGTTAACTTTTCGGATATAGCTGCCATGAATGGCAAACCCAAACAGCTACTTATTGGCATTGGTGTTGGTGCTAAATTCTCCGTTGAAGCAATTCAGGAACTCTATTCAGGTATTAAAACAGCATGTGAAGTATATGGAGTAGACTTAATTGGTGGAGATACCACCTCAAGCGCATCGGGACTAGTTATTTCTGCTACTGTTATTGGTGAAGCAGAAAAGGATGATGTTGTTTACCGAAGCGGAGCAAAGGCGAATGATTTGATTTGTGTTTCGGGAGACCTTGGTGGGGCTTACATGGGATTATTGATTTTGGAAAGAGAAAAGAAAGCATTTCAGGCGGATCCAAATATTCAACCCGAATTAACTCAACATGATTATATACTTCAGCGCCAGCTAAAACCTGAGGCCAGAACAACCGTTGTTGACATTCTTGCCAAAGAAAAAATAAAGCCTACATCAATGATTGATGTGAGCGATGGGTTAGCATCTGATGTAATGCACCTTTGTAAAGCTTCTAAAACAGGTTGTGTTATTTCCGAAGAGAAGATTCCAATCGATCAAACTACATTTGACCTTGCAAAAGAGTTTAATATTGTACCAACTGTTGCTGCCCTTAATGGTGGAGAAGACTATGAACTCCTATTTACAATTTCGCAAGATGAATATGATAAGGTTAAGGAAATTCCTGAAATATCAATTATTGGCTATATGACGGATGCCAGCGAAGGAGAGAGATTAGTTACTAGTGACAATAATTCCATAGAACTTGTTGCTCAGGGCTGGGATGCGCTTAAAAAAAAGTAATACGATAACCTCATTTTATCAATGATAATGATTAGCAATTCAATAATTTGTTAATCTGATATACCTCTCTGATTCTCTATTATTGATCAGATAATCATATAATTCTGTTTTCTTAAAAAGATTTCATATTTTTGAATAACTCAAACATAGAGATCATTAAGAACAACTACTATGATTAACTCTGTATCCTTTGCCGCAAGAGATTATGTTGATTTTGAAGAAAAGTTCAAGTCAAATCTTGCAAACTTGCCATTTAAACCAACCATAGCATTTGTATTTCTTTCAATAGATTTACCCATTGATGAAATAATCCAGAAGTTTAAAGAGAATAATATTCAGGTAATTGGTGCATCAAGTTGTGGTGAGTTACTATTTGATAATTCGTTGGAGGTTATATCAGATAGCGGTATTGTTATAACGATAACCGATATTAAGAAGCAGTATTATTATCAAAATATGTTTAAACGTGAAGAGCTAAACTCATATGACTTCGGTAAACATATTGGTCAGTTCGTTAAAAAGAAATTCCAAAATCCCTCAGTGATTATTACAGCAAGTGGATTAACATTAGACGGACAAGAGTTGGTAGAAGGAATTGTATCAGGTGCAGGACAAATAACAACTATGTTTGGAGGATTGGCAGGTGATAATGCAAAATTTGAACGTACTGTGACCTTTAATGAAAATGGAATAACAGAAAGCGGTGCCAATGTACTTGTAATCGATTCCGATAATATTAGTGTTGTAGGTTTGGCAACGAGCGGATGGGTTGGATTAGGAGCCGAACTGGAAGTAACCAAGTCCACATCCAACATTGTTTATGAAATTGGAGGTCTTCCCGCTTTAGAGGTTTATACAAATTATCTTAGTGTTAATGTGGATGATCTACCTGCAATTGGGATTGAGTATCCACTTATGATTCTACGTGAGGATAATGTTGAAGCCTTGAGAGCTGTTTTGGGGATTGATAAGGACAAGGGAGCATTGATATTTGCAGGATCCGTACCAGAGGGTTCCATTGTTACATTTTCATCTTCTCCAGGTTTCGATGTAGTGGATAATACCATAAGTGAAGTTGAAAAGTTCTATAAATTATATCCGAAAGGTGACTTATTCCTCTTATTCTCTTGTATGGCGAGACATCTTGCTCTCGGACCAATGATTGCGGATGAAATAAGCCTTGCATCAAAAAAATGGAACGCTCCTGTTATTGGCTTTTTTACATATGGTGAGATTGGCTCAAATGAAAATAAGACATGTGATTTTTATAATCAAACATATAGTCTTGTTCAACTCACAGAAAAGTAAGGATAAATACATGAATAAGTTGATAGACGAAATATTGTCGCTGGTTCGTGATCTTAAAGATGGCGATAACATTGAACAAACAAGGACACGTCTTATCAATGATCTGGAGCATCTGAAAAAGGACATTTACATCAATGACTTTAAATTCAAAAAAGCTCTGAAAGATAAAAATGTAGCCTTCTCTTTACTAAATAGAACTTCTGATGATTTAAAGCTTGCATTAAATGAAGTTAAGGTCAGGGTTGACCAGTTAAATATTCTACTTAATACAATTCCTGCATTAGTATTCTTCAAAGATCTCAACCTTAAATACCAGATGGTTAACAAAGCATATGTGGAATTTGTTAATAGTAATCAAACAGATATAATTGGGAAAAGTGTAGATGAGGTTATAAGGAACTATGATAAAAAAAGAGATTATAATCTTCTTGAGAAGAAGGTAATTGAAACCGGTGAGAAAGTTTATAATATTGTTGAAACTGTAATACATAATTATCAACCAGCAATAATCTCTACAAACCTTGCTCCCGTTATAAATAAAGACGGAAATATTATTGGATTAATAGGTGTGTCTCAAGATGTTACACAACAGAAACTCTATGAAGTTGAGCTTGAAAAAGCCAAGGAATTAGCGGAACAAGGAATGAAGGCAAAGAGTCTATTTTTAGCTAATATGAGCCATGAGATTAGAACACCGCTTAATGGTATTATTGGGATGTCGCAAATAATAATGCAAACTGATCTTACAGAAAAACAGAATGAGTATTTCAGAACAATTATCAATTCGGGCGACAGTTTAATTTCATTAATTAATGATATCCTTGATTTCTCAAAAATCGAAGCAGGAAAAATCGAATTTGATAACAAAAACTTCCAAATTGGTGATATCCTATATGATATCTCGAATATTCTTAGCATAAGAGCAGAAGACAAAGGTCTTGAGTTTTCATACACCATTGATGAAAAAATCCCAGGTATTTTAAATGGCGATCGTTATCGAATCAAACAAATAATTCTTAATCTGGCCAATAATGCTGTTAAATTTACGGAAAAAGGAAGGGTTAATATCAAGGTCATACTTCACAAAGAAGAGTCAGACAACGTAGTACTCAAGATATTGGTTGAAGATACAGGTATAGGCATTAGTGAAGAAAAAATACCGAAATTATTCCTGAGCTTTTCTCAAATTGATGCATCCACAACTAAAACCTATGGAGGTACTGGATTAGGTCTTGCCATTTCAAAAAAACTATCACAAATGATGAATGGTGATATAGGTGTGGAAAGCAAACTCGACGAAGGATCAACATTTTGGTTCACCATAAAGGTTAAGCATGCCGAAAAAGTAGTTGACAAAGTTGAAAATGAGGATAACTCAATTGAGAAATTTGAAATCAGAGAAGGGTTAAAAGTTCTACTTGCAGAAGATAATGTTGTAAATCAAAAAATTGCATCTTTCAACCTAAAGAAACTTGGGTATTCTATAGTAATTGCAGAAAATGGTGAAATGGCTGTACAGAAATTTCAGCAAGAGAAATTTGATTTAATACTTATGGATATTCAAATGCCAGTGATGAATGGTTTTGATGCCTCGATTAAAATCAGGGAAATAGAAAAGGAAAATCCAGAAAGTGATCCTATTCCAATTATTGCATTAACTGCAAATGCCATGAAGGGAGATATGGAAAAATGTATCTCTGCTGGTATGGATTCCTACTTGAGTAAACCATTTAAAACTAATGAGTTATTATCAACACTTAAAAGTTTTATCTCCAAAAAATAACTTTATTTTGATAGAAATAATTGCATTAATTATAGCAGGATTACTAGTTGGATTTATTAACACTCTTGCTGGTGGAGGAAGTATTATTTCACTTTCAGTATTAATGATGTTGGGATTACCAGCACCTTTGGCAAATGGCACAAACAGGATAGCCATAACAATCCAAACACTAACTGCAACTACAAGCTTCAGACAGCAGAAAGTACTTGAAACAAGAAAAGCCCTTTTGCTTTCAATTCCTGCAGTATTTGGATCTCTTATTGGGGCATGGTTTGCAGTGGACATCAATGAGGATATATTTGAGAAAGCTGTTGGTGTTATTATGCTAATAATGTTAGTTTTCATATTGTACAAACCCCAGAAATTCATTTATGGTAGAGCTAACATTAGCGAAAAACCTCTTACATGGACAACCTATGTTGCATTCTTCTTTATAGGGATATACGGAGGATTCATACATATGGGTGTTGGTTATTTCCTTCTTGCAGGAATTGTAGGTATGGCGGGATTTGATCTAGTGAAAGCAAATGCGATTAAGGTGTTTGTTGTTCTGATCTATGCACCATTCACATTATTGGTTTTTCTTTGGTATGATCAGGTAAACTGGAAATATGGATTGTTTCTTGCCATTGGAGCAGTTATAGGAGCCCTGATAGCATCAAGACTAGCAGTCTCCAAAGGTGTTAATTTCGTTAAATGGGTCATCGTAGTTGTAATTCTCATAACATCAGCTGATATGTTTGGGCTGGTGGATATTAAAAGTCATATTTCAGGATTAATCTCTAATTAAAAATATAGTTATGTTCCGCAACATTATTGCTGTAATCGTTTTAATTTCAATTGTATTAGCATGTAATAACACAGTTAAGGAAGACAAATCAATTCCAGAATATGTGCTAGTTATCCACGGTGGAGCTGGTACAATCCTAAAAGAAAATATGTCAGCTGAAAAGGAGAAATTATATATTAAGAAACTCCAAGAAGCATTACAAACGGGGGATGCGATCCTAAAAGATGGAGGAACAAGTCTCGATGCCATTACTGCTACCATAATGGTAATGGAAAATTCTCCCTTATTTAATGCTGGTAAAGGTGCTGTTTTCACAGAAGAAGGTATAGTTGAAATGGATGCTTCAATTATGGATGGTAATACCTCATCTGCTGGGGCTGTTGCTGGAGTTCATAACATTAAAAACCCTATTCTTGCAGCAAGAGCTGTGATGGAAAACACCTCTCATGTTCTCCTTACAGGCGATGGAGCTGATGATTTTGCCAACTCACAAGGATTGGAAATTGTAGATAGTAGCTATTTCTTTACGGATAGCAGATGGAAAAGCTATCAAAATGCAAAAAACAAAAAACATGGAACCGTAGGGGCAGTTGCTCTTGACAAACATGGCAATCTCGCTGCAGGAACATCTACAGGTGGAATGACCTTTAAAATGAAAGGCCGTGTAGGTGATTCGCCAATAATTGGAGCAGGAACTTATGCTGATAATAATACTTGTGCTGTTTCAGCAACTGGTCATGGTGAATATTTTATCAGAAATGTTGTGGCATATGATATTGGTGCTTTGATGAAATACAAAAAAATAACATTAAAAGAAGCTGTAAATTATGTGATTCTCGATAAGCTAAAAAAAATTGGTGGAGATGGCGGAATAATTGCCGTTGACAGTCAAGGAAATTATGCAATGACATTCAATACCGCAGGTATGTATCGAGGTGTGGTAAACTCCGATGGTGTAATGGATATTAAGATATATAATGACTAAAATAATATACGATCAGTAATAAGAACCTAATATTTTCACAAAATCTAAAACCTCAGATTATGAAAACCCATTTGATCCCATTAATTACCGTTCTCGCTTTTATCATTATTGTTGGTTCATGTAAAAAGGATGATGCTCCAAAAGCACCTGATATTTATGGTTCATGGACAGTCCTTCAAACAGATGCCCAAGGATTACAGTATAATGTTGAGATAAGATTCAATACTGATAATTCATATGATTGGATTCTGTTGGATTCCGTTGAAGGACACTCAAACTCTCATGCAAAATTTAACCTTATTGAAAATGTTATGGTAATAACAGAAGATGCAGATTGTAGTTTTGAAGGTGAGTATTATTTAATAAAAGAATTGGATAAACTTGCCATAATAGCCATCACAGATGGATGTGGTCCAAGAGCCAATGCCTTAGAATACCTTTGGGTGAAGAAACAATAAAAACCCCATAATGATTGATCATAATAGGGTTTCGTCGATAATTAATTCAACTATTTGTCAACAACAATCTTCCTTACAATTTCACTATTTTCAGTGGTAACTTTAACAATATAAATTCCACTTTTCATATTATCAGTATCAAACTTCACCTCAAGTTTTTCTTCAGAATTTCTTGAATTGTATAACTCTTTTAGGTTTGCGCCATCCTTAGTAAATAAGGTAATGACCACAAGCTGATCCTCAGCACCAGTTAGAGAGATAACCGCATTGTTTTTAATGGGAACAGGATAAATAACTACCCTAACATTTCCAATTTCATCGTCAAACTCATTAGTTATGGTCGAATCAAATAACAAGAATTGAATAGGAGTTGAGGGTACAACCTTATTATGTCTTCCCATATTCTTCATCTTTTCAGAATCCATACCATAACTAACAGCAATATCAATAATATCTTCTTTCCATTCAGTGGATTGAGACTTAAATGTAGATAACCTTGTTTGGATTTCATCAGAATGAGCAACGGCAATTGCATCGACTTCTTTCATTGTGCTCTTCATATCTTCACGCATTGAATCAAAGTTTGGATCATTAGCCCTCTTACCGGGAACAAATTCCTCACTTTCATACCAATTCTTAAACATTATCTTACGAACTTGTATTTTCTGACGTG
>CALCGQ010000375.1 GCA_937901015.1 uncultured Bacteroidota bacterium
TGCCATCTATTGTCCAGTCTTTTTGAGCCATGCTAAATGAGATATCAGCAACAATGAGAAAATTTCTAGAGGTTTTAACCTTTATTTCCGGTTCTCCTACCAGCTGAGGAGATGAAATAGTTGAAATAACTAATATCCAAATTACAACAAGACCTATCCATGAGATAATATTTCTTCTTTTAACTAAAGCAGCTTTTCTAGCTTTCTCTCCACTGGCTTTTTCCACATTTTGTAGACCAGGAAATAATAAAGCTGAACTACTAAAACGCAAAGCAGGAAGTATCCAATAAACCAATAGAGGTAGAGGAAGCAGCCAGATGACCCAAAGGTTTGCTATTTCAAAATTTTCAGGCATGGGTTAGTATCCAGGTTTTAGAGATTGATAATAGTTCTTGAAAGATTTCTTTGTCGAGGCTTTCATCTTTATAAAGGGCATAAAGGACAGGCTCTTCAACTTTGGTAAAGGATCTTTTTTTTGAACTTGAGTTCAGAAATTTAAACCAGTCTTTACCGCTTAAATTAGCTACTGTATCTCTTCCATAAGTAGTTATTGCAACAAGCTTTATGATTTCTAGTATATGAACTAAGCCATCAATATTTTTGGTAGTATTCAATTCTTTTACAGCATCCCTACGATATGCATTTCTACGATATACAATAATCCACCTAACACAAAGAAACAGTAAAATGATAATAAGTGCGATTCCTATAAAGTACCATCCCGGGGTGTTAAACGAAAACTGTATTGGAGACGGTTCAATTAACGTTGCAGAATCCATAATTAATTCTAAAGAGCTCTCTTCTTCAATAGCTGATGAAGTAGAAACAAAATCTCCTATTAATGATGGTAATGCCTTCATTATTAATTCCCTTTAAGGATTTCTTTAAGCTGTTCATCAATTTCTACGATAGTGTCAACTAGTATGATTGGAATACGATACTTTCTCATTTGAGATTTGAAGTTGTTATAATTCTCATCAAATGATGATGTTATTTTTTGCCGAATTAAGCTATTTTTTCCATCCAATACCAATTGCTTGATACCATCTCCTGCAATAATTTTCTCATTGGGAATAGTTCTTTCCATGGGATCGTAAACCTTTGCCAGGATTAAGTCATTATGCTTTGAAATCTGTGAGATAAACTTAATTAATTCAGGATGATATCTTAAAAAATCACTAATGATAATTATCAAATAATCGTGTGTAACTACGTTTTTGATTTTGATGAATATCTCCTTGAGAGCTTCTTCAAAAATCACAGGATTGGAATCTTTAAGCTGATGATTTCGTTCTACAATTTTCTCAAAGAACTGTAATACGTTTTTCTTATTTCGTTTGGGTAGTACAAAATCAATCCCATTATCGGCAAAAACCACTCCGCCAACTCTATCACCTTCTTTAATGACACGAAAAGCAGTTAATGCGGCAAGTTTTGCTGCAACTACTGACTTAGTATACTTTTGAGAGCCAAAGAACATTGACTTCGATTGATCGACCACAATAAGCACGGGTCTTTCCTTTTCCTCACTAAAAACCTTAGTGTGCGTTTTTTTTGTTCTGGCGGTAACTTTCCAGTCGATGTTTCTAATGTCATCGCCAGCAACATAATTTCTTACTTCTTCAAAATCCAATCCCCTGCCTCTTAATTTAGAAGCATGCTTTCCTCCCAATATGGATTTAACCCTTTGTTTCTTTGCCAAGAAACTAAAGCCTTTGGCTAGCAATTCCATGCCAAGCAGTTCGTTCAAAGAAACAAATACATCAGGGGGATATGCGGGTTTGGAGGACATCTTTTAATTATAAAGGTCAAGCAATAACAGCTACTTTATTTAGTATTTCATCAATAACCATATCCGGACTTATTGATTCAGCATTTGCTTCATAACTTAGAATTAACCTGTGGCGAAGACAATCGTGAACAACAGCTCTAATATCATCAGGTGTAACAAATTCTTTCCCATTCATCCAGGCGTGGGTTCTTGAACAACGGTCGATTGCAATACTACCTCTGGGGCTTGCTCCAAAATCAATCCATTTTGCGAGTTCTTCACTATATTTCTCGGGATAGCGACTGGCAGAAATAATGGAAACAATGTATTTTTCCATACTTTCGGAGATCTTAATTTCAGCTATTTCTTCCCTTGCGTCAAAGATCACTTTTGGAGATAATTTTTCAGAACTATTTTCTACTTTCTTTTGCTCAGTTCGAACAAGTCGAAGAATTTCCAACTCCGAATTATCATCGGGATAATCGATATTAACATGCATCAAAAATCTATCCATTTGGGCTTCAGGCAAAGGATATGTTCCTTCCTGTTCAACAGGATTTTGTGTTGCCAGCACCATAAACAAAGGATCCATTTTGTATGTACTCCCAGCCACCGAAACTTGGCGCTCTTCCATTGCTTCCAGTAATGCAGATTGAACCTTTGCAGGGGCACGATTTATTTCATCGGCAAGAATTAAATTGCTAAATATTGGCCCTTTTTGAAATATGAATTTCTCCTCGGTTTCAGGTTGATAAATTTCAGTTCCGGTAATATCTGATGGTAGTAAGTCGGGTGTAAATTGTATTCTGCTTAAACCACAATCAAGTTCACCGGCAAGTGTTTTTATGGCCCTCGTTTTAGCTAAGCCAGGAAGTCCTTCCAGTAGCATATTGCCATTAGCAAGCAGAACAAGAATCAGTCTTTCAATAAGTTGCTCTTGTCCAACAATGGACTTACTCATGTTTTCTTTTAGGGTAGCAATAGCTTCACTTGGTTTCATATTCTTTACATTTATTATCTCCTTGGTTAATCATCTAAGGCTATGAACAGAACATGTCTTTGAGCTATCCCTGTCCTTATCATTTTGCCAACACAATGGATTTTGTTTTACTATAATTCATTTGATAAAAAACAATAAGCAAGTTTCCAGGAAATATGGAAACTTGCTTATAATAATAATTAATCGAGAAAATTAATTCTGAGGTTTTGTCTTAAGCTGCTGTAATACTTTATCAATTCCCAATGATGAGCCTTGAACAGGGGGAAATTCAACAAAAGTTTGTAAAAATTGTCCTGTAATAGCCTGAGCTGGAACAAAAGTCCACATATTATCTGCAAACCATCTGATGTACATTGAAGATTCTTTCCATGCAGTTTCGTAAGGATCAGCACGTAAATTAATAAGAATTGGCCATGCTGGAGTTTTACGATATGCAGTGTTAATCGCTCCTTCAAGAATTGTAAAATGTAGTTTCCAATTTTGGTAACGAATAGCATTTAAGTTACCACCCTGATCAAAATAGAAAATTTCTTTTCTAGGGTCTTCAGCAATTTTACCAGTCCAGAATGGCATCATATTATAACCATCCAAGTGTACTTTGAAGTTTTTATCACCAGCCTGATAGCCAGTAAGTAGTTTCTCCTTTACATCAGGGACTCCAGCTGCTGCAAGCAGTGTTGGCATCATATCTTCATGTGAATATATGTTATTGTCGATTGTATTTGGCTCAATAACTCCCGGCCATCTGATAGCACATGGTACTCTGAATCCACCTTCCCAGGTTGTACCTTTTTCACCATAAAATGGACTAGTTCCTCCGTCAGGCCATGTGAATTTTTCAGCACCGTTATCGGTTGAATACATCACGATGGTATTATCAGCAATGCCCAATTTATCAAGCAAATCCAATACTCTACCAACTCCTTCATCATGTTCAACCATTCCGTCAGGATAAAGACCAATACCTGTTTTACCAACACTTCCATCTTTTAGTCTAGTCCAAACATGCATACGAGTTGCGCTTAGCCAAACAAAGAATGGTGTATTGTTATCATGAGCTTTCTCAATAAATGACATTGCAGCATTAATAAATTCATCATCTGCAGTTTCCATGCGTTTTTTGGTCATTGGACCAGTATCCTCAATCTTACCATCCGAATAACTGTGAATTACACCTCTAGGACCAAATTTCTTATGAAATTCTTCATCTTTTGGATAATAATATGTTTCTGGTTCTTCTTCAGCATTTAAGTGATAAAGGTTTCCATAAAATTCATCAAAACCATGATTTGTGGGTAAGTGTTTATCTTGGTCACCTAAGTGGTTCTTTCCAAATTGCCCGGAGGTATACCCAAGAGGTTTAAGAAGTTCGGCTATGGTTGGCTGATCTTCTTTAATACCCTGCTCAGATCCTGGCATACCTATGGTAAGAAGACCTGTGCGGAATGGATGTTGCCCAAGTATAAAGGCAGCTCTACCGGCAGTACAAGATTGCTGAGCATACCAATCAGTATACATAGCTCCCTCATTTGCAATTCGATCGATATTGGGAGTCTCATATCCCATAATACCATGGTTGTATTTACTGATATTGGCCCAGCCTATATCGTCACCCCAAATCACAAGGATGTTAGGTTTATCAGTCTTTTGCGCCATTACTATTACAGCGAAAAAAAGAATAATAGTTAAAATTGATGTTCTTTTCATATTCGATATTTTAATGATTCATTTTGAGTTATTGTAAAAGTACACAATATCAGTCACAAAAATACTATTTATATTGATTCTAAATAAGTATCTGATTAAAACTTGATTGTGTTATGATTTAGAAAAAGCCGTGATTTGATTAATAACAAAAGTTGGAGAATCTCAGCTATTACCATCTATAAGAGAACCCAAACATTGCTATACCAAAATATGGATTTATGTAGGTCTTATCATTACTTACCAACTGAAACTCAATCCCAGGCGACATTTCGCCAAATAAATAGACCTTATTAAAGAATGATTGGGTTTTATTCGTAATCCTAAAATTTACACCAAAGGGCAATAAAATACGAGCAAACTGAAGCGATCCACTTAAATTAGTATTATCGGTGGAAGTGGTTCCATCAAAATCGTTCTTATAATTGTAATACTCTAAACCATTTTCATATTCACCAAATTCCGGCTTATTATTAGGGTCATAATAATAAACTGATTTTTCATTATAGTTTTCAACTTTTACAAATGATCTATACGCATATGCATACTCTAAACCTACTCCAGCACTAAAATGTACTCTTCGTTTTACATCTGTTTTAAAAAGGAAGCTGATTCCAAAATTGAAATCATAGAAGCTTTCGGAGTAGATGTATCTATTATAGATACTGGAATCTGCATAAACAACATTTCCACTAGCTGGCGATACGAGCGTATCAATTGTAAAATTATCATATTGGTAATAATTGAAATTTCTTCTGATTCCCGCACTACTTCCAACGCTAAAACGGATTTCCCTGTCATAGCGGTATTCACCTTTCTTTTTGCTGTATGGTGTTAATCCAAGGTATATTTTAGGATTAACATTTCCTCCAAAACCATAGTTATAACTACTGCTATTATATTGATCTGAATCAATAAAATAAGAAGGGTCAACTACAGCACCAGCAAGGTTATTGTAATCTTCAGATGTATTTGCAGTTCCAACTCCAGCAAACCCAAAGCTAAAACCAGTGGACGTTACTTTTATTGCGGGTATTTTTTCATTCTGACCGTATATGGCTGTGGACAAAAATATTACTACCACTAAGAAAAATGTGTTTATAAATTTCATGACTTTTTTATTTTATAACAACTGATTTAAGTTAATGTTCATAATATAACTAAAAATATATCTTCCATAGCTGATCATCAATAAAAAAACAGATTGACTGATCAATAACTTACTATTCCACTATATTGTCAGATTTACGTCTTATTCTGTGTCGATATTTTTTAAGTCCCCAACCAATAGGTATTAATAATAACCAACCAAGAGTCCATACGAGAGGGCCAAACCAGGCAAGTGGTAAAGTGAGTACTGAAACAATTGGTTCAGGCATTAATTTTAAATACAATTCATCTATTTCACCTACTGTGGGTGCATCACTAACAAGTTTATTTTTAACAGTATAATGCCAACTGTAAACCGATAAAAATCCTGCAATTGCAAGAAAGGCGCTTTGCATCTGCATTAGTAATACTTCTCCCGGAAATTCTGCATCAAGGCGAACGAAATATATATACAACATCAATGCAAAAACCTGTAGAATTGATAATGTAGAATGAGTACTGTTTGTTCGTTTCAGATTACCAAACTGAAGATTGCTTAACCCCCAGTAGAGAATAACTAATACAATGCCTATGAATATAACCGTGTAATTAAGGTAACTTTCAGTGAGTACTTTATATAACTCTTCCTTACCGAAGCCGTCTAATTGAGGATTCGGCATTAAAGTGAATAATTTGTAGATCATTAATGCGTATAGAACATCAATTATTACCGATAACCTAGAAAGCTGTTTTTCTCCCCTTTCGATTATCGCCTCTGTTACTTCCTTTTTTGGTAGTACTTTACTGCCAATATTTTTTACTTTTTCTAGCATAATAAAACTTTTAAGTCGTTATTTCTTAAGACTACCCATATCTATTTTAGCTCGTCGGATAAACAACCCTCTTAGCTTTTCCCAAAAGTCACCACCAAGCACAAACAAACTTATGATTAACATTACATGAAGGACTATCATAATGGTGATTTCACTGTTTTCAAAGAACCCCACTTTATGTCCGAAATATGGAGCAATAATGCTCAATAATATTGGTGTGATAAACATCACCAAACCTACATTATATCTTAATGGGCTAACAACATCTGGTGGGCCATATTTCCGAAGTACAAACGAAAGATACCGTTTCAAATAATTGAATCCATCCTTTCCCATAATACCAACAGCGATTATCATAAACAGTTCAGGAATTCCAAATGCCAGCAGCCCTGATATCACAGATTTGACACCTGTTGACCATTCTGTGGCCAATACAACAGGTATTAGCAAGGGGCTAAGAAAGCCCACAAGAAGGATAATTATGCCGATCCAAAGCCTACTTGTTGGTGATTTTTTTTCTGGTTCTTTCATATTTCCAAAATTAGGCATTTAATTACCTTTATTATTCCACCGGTACTGGTATATCAAACTAAAAGCATCAAAATCGCCACCTTCTCTGATGCGAATTCCCGAAACTGCATTGAATTTCAGGGAATGTTGTGCATTTAAAGGAAGAGCAAAAGTCAGGCCCAGTCTCATCCCCGAAATAATTGCATCTCGTTTTACACCATCAATATACGTTTCTGCACCATAGCCATATCCACAATCAAGTGCCAGCCACATGTTCTTTTTAAAAAGTCGGGTAAGGTGACCTTTGGCAACCCATAAAGGCGATTGTGATAAGGTATTATCAACTAAAAACTCTCTGTTGTCGCTGAACAACCACACACCAGCATAAGCTTCAACTATCCACTTTGTTAGTGTGTATGAAACACCATATGCAGCCCTGAGCGTCCAGCGATTGGAACCTAGGTTGGGTATCTGTTCCGGATTATAATTTCCTATGGGAATAATAAGTTGCACGCTTAATCCGGAAACTATTCTTTGTTTATAGTCAGAAAAATCTGACGGTTTTAAGGTAGGTGCTCCCGTAAGGTTTATTGAGGTTCGTAAACGCAAATCCCCCAATCCTGTTGAGTGGTCTTCAAATTCCTCTCCATCGAATATTCCTGTCCAGTCACCTCTTCCTACAGGCAATCCAATATCTATTTTCCCGGATTTACCAAAAATGTTTACCGACCTAGCATAAGCAAAAACCATAGTATGTAGCTTACCATTAAAATCATCGATGGGTAAGGAAGGATCCATCAATATGTTTCCGTCGGCATAAGCATATCCGGCAACGAAAAAGTTTGTTTTTACCGGCAGGTTAGTCAAAGCTCGGGGCTCCAGTTCCTGGCAACTAACTTCAGATGCGATATTAATTAATAAAAACGTAAGTAACATAGCTACGACCCTTTCGCATAAAAAGTTATTTGCTCGGTTCCCAAACATGGAATTAAATAAGATATTGAGTTAAAACTGTATGTTGAACACTACTTCTTCTTCCCAACAGGAATAGTATATGAAACATTTAAACGATATGAGTTTTTAACTGCCGAACCCTTCCAGTTCTTGTAAACTGCACTTGTTCTATATTCAGCATAAACATTCAGTGAAGACTTTTCGAAAACCCATACTTTTCCAAAACGAGCCCCAACAGGAAGATAAAATCCTTTGGTCTTCCAATCATAAAGAGCAACCATATCTGCGGTTTGTAAATACAATCCTGTTTTGCCAAAACGATAAGCTAAAAATGGAGCAATCCCCAGTGGATTAACATCTGATTGTTCAGGACTTAAGGCATTTGGGTCAACTGCTCTGAAAGACTGGGTAAATAGTAAACCATAAAACCATTGTCCTGTATTATTTACAATAGCCGCCGCAATACCATAACCCCATTCATCTTTTGAAACATTTGGGTTTCCAGGAAAAGTCATAAGAGGTCCTATTCCAGCTCTACCACTTCCCCAGTCAGAAAATTTTGGAATTATTAATGCAAATAACTCAGTGTTCCCCATTCCTGATTTGCCAGTTAGTTTATCTTCGTAATGGCGAAATGTTAAACGAGGTAATATTGTAAAACCCTTAAGTGGGATTGGGGCAACCACGCGTAGTTGTATATAGTTATCCAAGCCAGGAGCACGTGGAACACCATCTACATTATCATTATAATAATCTGGCATTGCCTGATATGCCAATTGAAAACTCCATTGGGTAGCTGTGGCATCCATTGCTGCTGATTCGCGTGACTGCTCGGAACCTTCCTCTTCTTGAGAAAAAATTGGTATAGCCAATAGGCAAATTAATAATGTTAGTAGACTTATTCTTTTCATAATTATTTCTTTTTACAATTTTTTATTTTACTTGATATTAATCTCATTATTTTGACTTTTGGCTAAATAATTTAACAAAGTTTATTCCAAATAATAAACTATTATAGGCATTTGGTTTATAATCAAATTCTAAGGAAAACCCCAATTCCCAATTTTTTGGTAATTCCATTCCATATTCCAAACCAACTCTTAACAATTGTAAGTTCTCATGTTTCTCAAATTCCGTTCCATATCCTACCGAAAGGGTCCAACTATGATTTGGTTTAAAAAGTAGCAAACCTAACAAAGCAATGGGGTTTTCACGTATAATTTCTGTTTTATTTCCATGGGATTCAGCTTTGAATTGTTGCAACAACATGTCCGAATGTACTCCTAATCCCCACCCAGACTTGAATATGTAGTCATAATTCAATCCAATAGCTGGCACAATTAATATATCATTACTTTGATTGGAAAAGGAATTATCTATAAATGCGTACCCTAACATCCCTGTTAACTTGTGGTAATTATATGTATGATTATGTTCATTTTGGTGATCTGTTTCCTGGGCAAATAAACCATTGCTAAAAACAAAAACTGTGAGAATGATGAATATCTTAAGTTCGGGATACATAAAAAATATTAGTTCAATATTTTGAAGTGATTAATATTATTTTAAAACTAACCAGACAACTTGCAGATATCTGGTTAGTTTATATGCTTTTTAGTTATTCCCCGGAGATTCCAATTTTTTCATCACTTTTTCAAGGCTAAAACTGGCTGCTTTCATCCTAGGTGGATATTCTTTGAAAGTACTTAAAAACTCACCTACATAAACCTGCGCAGGTACCATGAGAAATACATGATCCAACAACCAATCATAGTAGGTATTGGAAGTAATCGGAGCCATTTCATATGGGTCTCTTCTTAAGTTAATTATTAAAGGTAAACGCAATGGCACAAATGGTTCTGACCATATTTTCATTGTTCCGGTAGCCCTTTGTTCCATAAAAATAAGCTTCCAGTCATTATATCGAAGTGCTGTTAAATCACCATCATCCGAAAAATAAAATATTTCTTTTCTAGGACTTTGCTTTGCTTTTCCTGTTAGATAAGGAAGCATATTATAACCGTCTAAATGCACTTTAAAGTCTTTGCCATTGGCTGAATAACCCTCAAGTAGTTTATCTTTAATATCATCTTGTCCGGCAGCGGCAAGGAATGTAGGCATCCAGTCCATCCCCGAAACAATTCCATTCGAAACGGATCCAGCCTCTATATTTTTAGGCCACCTAACCATTGCAGGTACTCTCCATCCACCTTCCCAGTTTGTGTTCTTTTCGCCTCTAAATGGGTTAATTCCGGCATCTGGCCATGTGTTTTTATGTGGCCCATTATCTGTTGAGTAAACAACAATAGTATTGTCGGTAATACCTAATTCATCAAGTAATTCAAGGAATTTCCCAACATGCATGTCGTGCTCAACCATGCCATCTCCATATTCATCCTGACCTGAGATTCCCTTTAATTCATCCTTGACATGGGTTCTGAAATGCATACGAGTTCCGTTCCACCAAACAAAAAATGGCTTTTTTTCTTTAACTGCGTTTCTGATAAAGTCCATGGCCGCATCAGAGCTCACATCATCGATTGTTTCCATTCTTTTCTTTGTTAATGGGCCTGTATCTTCAATTTTACCATCAGCATATGAATGAATAACTCCACGTGGTCCAAATTCTTTCTTAAATCCCGGGAATTTTTCCTCAGTAGGATAATCAGGTAACTCTGGCTCCTCTTCAGCATTTAAATGATACAGGTTGCCATAAAATTCATCAAATCCATGATTTGTAGGTAGATGTTCATCTCTATCGCCCAAGTGGTTTTTACCAAACTGCCCTGTAACATAACCCAGAGGTTTTAGTAATTCCGCAATTGTTGGGTCTTTTTCAGAGATGCCTTCTTTTGCTCCGGGAAGGCCCACTTTACTTAAACCTGTTCGAAATACACTCTGTCCAAGAATAAAAGATGAGCGACCTGCAGTACAACTCTGTTCTGCATAGTAATCTGTAAAAATCATACCTTCATTGGCAATACGATCAATATTTGGTGTTTGGTAACCTACCAACCCCATAGTGTAAGCACTGATATTGGACTGGCCAATATCATCACCCCAAACGACAAGGAAGTTTGGTTTGTCCTGTGCAAAAACAGAAGTTGTAACCAATATTCCAATTAGAATAAAGAATTTTGAAATTTTCATTTTATTATTTTTAAGTTATTAATAATTTACTACCATTTTATACGACAATGTTTTTTATGTCTTTGGAAATTTTTATGGAATTACGCTTGCTTAAGGTTATTATTGCCCCATGGAAAATCCTATATAAATCTGATTCCAAAAACAGATCCAGTGATTTCCGATCCTTCCAGGAAATCAAAATTTGAAACGTATTACCCTGTTTTTCGGTAAAACCCATATATCCAACAAACTTTTGGATACCTTCGATGAAATAAATTTTTGATTGATTAAATTCAACCATTTTTCCCATAGAAACAGCGGCAATAATTTCAAGTTTGGTCATATTAATGATGATTTAACACCTATGGTTTCAAATCATGTGCCAGTATTATTAATATGTTGTTTTTGAGATATTAGCAGTTAAGTTGGAGGAAACGATACTGTTGTACAATTGTGATATTTCGTAATATTACTAAATTTCGTAACTGAGAGTTACGCTACTAGGGCTTTGAAATATCCAATTTTTTAATCCTAGATCTTAGGGTGTTTGGATTAATGCCTAGTAGTTGAGCCGCACCTTCGGGTCCATGAATTTGCCAGTTTGTTTGTTTTAGAGCTAATATGATATGGTTTCGCTCCAACTCAACAAGAGTGGCTATTTGTGGTTCTTTTGATGAGGTTGATTTATTTTTATTACCAAAAACAAGACTCAAATCTTTCATTTTAATGGTGTCAGAAATTGAGACAATGACTGCTCTTTCGATAACATTTTCAAGCTCTCTGATATTACCGGGCCAGGGATATTTTTTAAGTTCATCAATAACTAGTTTTGAAATACTATTGATTTCTTTTCTGTGCTTTTTTCCATATTTCTTAAGAAATATATTTACTAATTCCGGAATATCATCAACTCTGTTTCTTAAAGCAGGAATAGTAATCGGATAAACATAGAGACGGTAATAAAGGTCATTTCTAAATCGTCCTTCTTCAATTTCCTTAAGCAATTCTCGATTTGTTGCAGCAATTATCCTTACATCCACCTTCTTTAAAACCTCAGATCCAAGAGGATAGAATTCTCCTTCCTGTAAAAACCTTAGTAATTTTGGTTGTAAATCCATGGGGAATTCTCCTATTTCATCAAGAAACAATGTCCCCCCATCTGCCATTTCAACCATTCCTTTTTTCTTTTTTTCAGCTCCCGTAAAAGCTCCTTTTTCATGACCAAATAACTCGCTTTCAAATAATGAATCCGGTATTGCAGAACAATTGATCTTAATAAATGGTTTTTGCTCTCTTGTGCTATTACTCTGGATATAATTAGAAATCAACTCCTTCCCAACTCCCGTTTCCCCCTCTAAAAGTACAGTAGTGTTTGTAGGGGCAACCTGTGAGGCTCTTTGAAGAACATATTTAATGGCATCACTGTCTCCATTGATTGTTTTGCTTAATGGAGTAACTGCCAATTCAGCTTTTAGAATTAAATTTTCATCTTCTAGCATTTTCTTAAGATGTTTTATCTCTTCAAAAGCCTTAACTTCGTTGGTAACATTTGATCCTATGGAAATAGAGTTTTTATGTTGCCCTGCTTCATTGAATACACCTACTATTGACCAACTTATATTTATTTTCTCTCCTGTTTTATTAACAATAGTGTTCTTATAATATTGTAGATCCTCAGGTTTATTGACCATTTCAGCAACTTTCAACATTTCTTGTTTGTCACTTTCAGGTATTAGAAACAAATAATTCTGTCCCAATACATCATTCTTATTATATCCAGTTAATTCTAGAAAATAAGGATTAACATAAACGATTTCTCTTTGCTCGTTAACTTCAACAACCAGTAGATTTATATTTTCCAATAAGTCTCCCCACCGTTTCTCTTGATGCAATATCTCCAATTCAAAAAGCTGCTTCTTTCTCATCTCAAGTGATAACCTAACACTCATAATTATTATGAACAGAATCATAAAATAGTCGAGCGGGAGAATATTTGGTGGTAGTTTGAAAGGATATAAACTGTAGAAATACATTCTGAATATATCATCAATGATAAGAAGTGAGAATAGTATTATGGCAATTAATAATAACCTTCCCGAGGCTTTAGATCTTTCATTTATCTGATAGATTGATGCCTTGATACCAAAATATATGATTATTAAAACTGTTAAATGGGCAATTATATTCCAAGCCTTGTATCCATTTATTGTAACTCCGGTAAGCAAGATAATGTATGATATTATCATTAGAGCAGTTAATGACCATTGCAATTTTCGTCTGCAGTAATTAGTATAGTAACAGATAAACCATGGTAACAAGGCGAAATTTGTTAGGAAAAACAATAATCCAATTATGGGAATTGTTTGATTACTAGGATTTGAGGCAGCAAATGGAAATATCGCAATATAAACTGCAACACATATACCCATTATTCCTAGAATTGTAAAGGCTTTATCTCCTCCCTTTGGTAATCCAATTAGTAAACTAGTAATTGAAAATGTTATGATAATTCCAGTAAGGAGGTACAGAAAGAGAAGAAGGTCAGTGTTAAGCATGAAATATTTTAGTGATTGATATTAGCCAAAGTTACGATATTTCGTAAGTCTAGTCTATTATATATTCATAATTTTTCTTGGATCTAGAGCGTATTGTGTTTGTAATTAATAAAGGTCCTCTCATTACTTACTATATTGATCAACCATATTTTTCAAATAATTATCAAACCTGCAACTTAAAAAATAAGAAAATGAATATACAAACTGCATTTGAATATTATACATGAACCTGTTGAACACCTGTATACGCTCAATAATATATCACTATATTTGAAAAGTGAAAAGTGATATCCATATTGATTTGTTTTCTGTGATTATCTTGATGGGTATAGTCCAGAGCATCTTTCTTTCAGTTTTTTTTCTCTATTACAGTAAAGGCAAAAAATTTAATCTTTATATGGGTTTGTTTTTATTATCATTGGGGTTGGTGATGATTGAAATGCTACTTAACTACACTGGCCATATTGTTAGTATACTATGGATTTCAAATTTTTCCGAACCTATTAATTTTATCCTTGCTCCATTGCTTTACTTATTTATCCGTGAAAGAATTGATCATAATAAGGGAAAGTATGATTGGGTACATTTTCTACCTTTTGTCTTCTGGCTGTTGTATTGTATTCCATATTTCATGCAATCCGATATATTTAAGTACAATTCTTACATAGATACGATGAAACCGGATTGGCCCTTCGTTGAAGCAGAGATGTACTGGCATGAAGATATTCTTAATCTGCGAAACAATATAAATTATCTCACATTGATTAGTTTTAGCAGCTATTTATTGGCCTCTTTAATTCTAATTGCTGGTAAGGCCAAACAAAAAGGAAGTACATTTTTTAAAATTGAGGACCCAAACATTCGTGCTACCAGAAATTCCACTTATCATCTATTCTTTATTATCGTAATATTTGTATTTGTAAAGCTATACTTCGGAAGAGATTTAGGTGACTATTTCATAGGGCTTTATATAACCTTCATGGCTTATAACACTATGGTACAGGTTATTCGTAATTCCAATTACTTTGATCAACCTGGCTCTATTTTTGACA
Source organism: uncultured Bacteroidota bacterium (assembly GCA_937901015.1). Taxonomy (GTDB): domain Bacteria; phylum Bacteroidota; class Bacteroidia; order Bacteroidales; family F082. The sequence continues at coordinate 14,598 of CALCGQ010000375.1, forward strand.
TTCCCACTGCTAAATACAAAAAATCATCTCTATTGGAAGACCAAAAAGAACTTTTACTTAATAAAGTGAAAATTGAGTTATGTGAAAATAAGTACTTTGCAAATAATATGGCTTCTGTTTCAGGCCTAGCAAAAAATATCGGAGAAAGCTCCCATCATGTATCTCAAGTGATTAATGAAAAAATGAATAAGAGCTTTTTCGAATTATTAGCTTGGTATCGTGTGGAAGAAGCTAAACGGATACTGACGGAAGATATTCATAAAAAATATACCATCGAAGAACTGGCAGATGAGGTTGGCTACAACTCAAAATCGTCCTTTAATGGTGCATTTAAAAAATTAAGTGGCCAAACTCCATCCGAATTCCGTAAAAACAATGGAATTGACTAACTGCTAACAGTCAGCGCTTTACACTCACTATCTGTATCTCCTTCTAAACTCGTACATCGCGCTTATGAGCTCGGTCGTTCTGTTCTATGACCCCGATATACTTTTGCTTCATATTAAAAAACAATAGAAATGGAAATGAAAGTGAATAACAAAAAAGAGCGTCAATATTACATCGACTGGTTGAGGATATTATTAATATTTAGTGTGTTTTTATTTCATGTGGGAATGGTGTTTAATTCCTGGGACTGGCACATTAAAAACGATCCTCAATATCCAGAACTTAGATACATTATGTCATTTTTGCATGTATGGAGAATGCCACTCTTATTCCTAGTATCAGGTGTTGGAACATTCTATGCCCTTAGATTCAGAAGTTCAAAACAATATTTGGGCGAACGTACTAAAAGATTAATTATACCTTTAATAGCAGGTATTTTCATATTGGTTCCTGTTCAGGTTTATATAGAAAAAATGGACCAATTTGAATCACTACTGGATTTTTATCCACATATGTTTGAAGGGATTTACCCCATCGGGAATTTCAGCTGGCACCACCTTTGGTTTATTGT
>CALCGQ010000376.1 GCA_937901015.1 uncultured Bacteroidota bacterium
GAAAAAGGCTGTAAACAGATCTGTGTAAGTAATATCTGCAAATAAACCAATATTAAAAACATAGAAAAATATTCTGCTGACAAAGAATAGAAAAAGGGCCAATAGCAGGCGCTTAGCAAGAAGAAGAATATTGTTATTATATCTTTGCATATACTATTTCCAGGCCAAAGCTACCAATCCGGTACCGGACTTATGTTTTAGTTTCACATCAAGCCAATTAAGAATTAATGCAAAAGGGAAAGTAATGATATAGTAAAAAGGTAGTATTATGAAAAATGCATAGGATGTATTAAGCATTATTATGGGATATTTCATGCTTAGCTTCCAAGCAAATTTTCCAGGTATACCATATTGATAGTAGGCCTTGGTTTTTGTAAAACCAGCTCTTTTCATTTTGTCTCTAATTTCATCCAAACCATAACCATCGCGCACATGTTCATCGATGAATGAATGAGTTCCATCATTTTCATGGTGATCATCATGATCATGATGATGTACATCGGAACCACCCTTGTCTGAAGGAGTGCTAATAAGTACCATTCCGCCATCTTTTAGAGCATTGTGGAAGTTCTTGAGAACGAGCTCGTCTTCTTCAATATGTTCCATAACATCCACACAAAGGATCATATTGTATTGTTCTTTTTCAGATAGTTTTGTTAAATCACCGAAACCAAAAGATGCGTTGTTTAGATTAATTTTTCCAAAGAAATCGTTACAATCATCAATCTGCTCCTGCTTCACATCGAGGCCTTTTATTTGCCAGTTTTTATTTCTAGATGCCAGGTAGTAATCATATTGTCCGAAACCAGATCCAGCATCGAGAATATGCTGCTTACCGTTTGCAGTCTTCTCCCATAATTTTATTTCTTTACGAATATGCCATGAGCGAAGTAGTAGTAAATCGAGTAATCGGTAGAATATTTTGCGAAGTACGGGTGACTGATTAAAAACAGTACCAAGTTTTCTTTTTATGGGATCGTATTTCATAGTGATGATCTAATGATTTAAGGATCGAATGATCAAATTTATATTGGCTTAATTGTTACTTTTTCAATGATATGTAGCTAGTATGTTTTGCCTTTGACATTATTTTTGTGATTTCAATTGATTCTTTAGTAAGCCGAGCTAGTTCTATGGTATTTTCTGATAGTTCAGTTTCTTTTATTATTTCCAGCCAATAATTTGTTTCATCAACTTCTTCTGTTACAATACAAATTTTGCTAAAAAACTCTGCCTTTGATCTTGCTTCACAGGCAGCACGGTAATTAGCTCCTGTTGATGTAGCTGATTTAATGATTTGGTAATTGATCACAGAAGATGCCTTAGTATATTTAAGACTTTCACAAAACTTAATAATATCAACCGCAAATATTTTAGTACGGGATTTCATATTATTTATGAAGTCTTCTTTTTGAGACATTTGTTTTATACAAATTATAATTATTTAATAAGATCTATTATCTCCTTAAATCATTAAATCCTTCAATCATTCAGCAGCTGATCAATATTCTCAATATAATCTAATGAGTCATCAAGATAGAAATTGAGTTCAGGAACAATCCTAAGCTGATTTTTAACACGATTACCAAGTTTACCTCTAATTTCTTTAGTGTGTTTTTTAACAATGTGTAGAAGAGCATTCTTATCGGGTGTTGCGAAAAGGCTCAAGTATATTTTGGCAAGCGACAAATCAGGAGTTACCTTTACTTTCGTAACAGTAATCATTGAACCCTGAGTTATGTGTCTCATATCCACTTGAAAGATCTCACCAAGATCTTTTTGTAGCAGATTATTTATTCTATCCTGTCGAATTGTTTCCATGCTGCAAAAGTATTGAATTTGGGGGAAAGTTGGTATTTGGCCATTAAAAAGATAATCGTACCCAATAATTATGTTAAAAGAGATATTACTTTATCTAAGCATTGAGGTTTAACTGGAGTTTTTTTTGGCGTTACAAAAGAGCAAATTCCCTAGCTTTGCAAAATGAAATACAACGCAAGGCAGTATCCTAAAACAGAAGAGCGACTTAATGTTATTACCCATGGTCTGGGTTTTCTACTGAGCATCGCTGCATTAGTAATTCTGGTTGTTTTTGCTAGTTTAAAAGGCAGTGCATGGCATATCGTTAGTTTTTCCATTTATGGAGCTAGTTTGGTAGTTTTATATCTTGCATCCACATTATTTCACAGCGTTAGAAAACAGAGTTTGAGAAATAAACTTAATGTTTTTGATCATGCGGCTATTTATGTACTTATCGCTGGCACTTATACCCCATTTTTGCTTGTTACAATTCGTGGTCCATGGGGATGGAGTATGTTTGGAATAATATGGGGATTAGCAATTGGTGGCATCGTCTACAAATTGTTTTTTACTGGAAAATATGATGTTATATCAGCACTTATCTATATTGCAATGGGTTGGCTAATTATTATTGCCATTAAACCCATGAATGATAATTTTTCCAGAGAAGGTCTTATGTGGCTTCTGGGAGGTGGCATATCATACATGATAGGTGCAGTCTTCTACCTTATGAATAAACTTCCATATAACCATGCAATATTTCACATATGGGTACTGTTGGGAAGCTTTGCACACTTTATAGCCGTTTTCAGGTATGTGCTGCCTTGGTAGTATTACCTAGTCTCTGCAAGAAAACGCCAAACTCTTCGTTACTCTCGTTTTTAAAATAGTCATTTACAAAAGGAAACTCCTTAATATTCAGAACTTCAAAAGCCTTGACTTTTTGTGCAAGCACTACCTATGGTGAAACAACAAACTTTCTGTCGTAATTCTGATCTTCAATAATTGTCCGGATGAAATATATACCGGGGATCATGTTCGAAGCATTAATACTGAAACCATCTGATGTTGAAGATATATCTTTTAAAGCGATAAGGTGCCCAAAGGAATCATAGATTTCATATCTTACATCTTTACCAGATAATGGAACGGTTGGTATTGATAATGTACCTGAAACAGGGTTTGGATAAGGTTGACCTACCAATTCCGAATTTGGATCATCATCATCAGGAAAAACATAACTTATACTGCTTGATAATATATTAATTTCAATATCATCAACTACAGGAGTTGAATGAGTTAATTCAACTTTAATCATGTCTGAATTTATTCC